>NZ_JBHUVA010000031.1:0-69836 GCF_042670805.1 Micromonospora sp. NPDC057141
GCGCGGTGGGCGCCTGGATCGGCTGCCGCCGCCGGGGCATCCCGCTCCCCGCGTACGCCGACGCCATCGCGCCCGGCATCGCCCTCGCCCTTGGCGCACCTCGACCGCCCCTTCGACTACCTGGTCCCCGCCGAGCTGGCCGACGCCGCCGTCCCCGGCACCCGGGTGAAGGTGCGCTTCGCCGGTCAGCTCGTCGACGGCTGGCTGCTGGAGCGGGCCGACGACTCGGGGCACACCGGGAAGCTGGCCTACCTCGACAAGCTCGTCTCACCAGAGCCGGTGCTGGCCGGCGAGATCGCCCGGCTGGCCCGGGCCGTCGCCGACCGGTACGCCGGCAGCCTCGCCGACGTGCTCCGGCTGGCCGTGCCGCCCCGGCACGCCCGGGTGGAGAAGGAGCCGCACGTCCCGCCGGAGCCGCCTGCGCCCCCCGACCCGCCGGAGGCCGCCGGTTGGCGGGCGTACCCGGCCGGGCCGGCGTTCCTGCGGGCCCTGACCGACGGCCGCCCCGTGCGGGCGGTCTGGTCCGCGTTGCCGGGGGAGGACTGGCCCGCCCGGTACGCCGAGGCGGTCGCCGCCGTCGTGGCCGGCGGGCGGGGCGCCGTCGTGGTCGTGCCCGACGCCCGGGACCTCGACCGCCTCGACGCGGCGCTGACCGTCGCCCTCGGCCCCGGGCGGCACGTGAGCCTCTCCGCCGCCGCCGGCCCCGCCCGCCGGTACCGCGCGTTCCTGGCCGCCCGGCGCGGGGACGTGCCGGTGGTGATCGGCACCCGCGCGGCCATGTTCGCCCCGGTGGCCCGGCTCGGCCTGGTCGCCATCGTCGACGACGGCGACGACCTGCACGCCGAGCCGCGCGCCCCCTACCCGCATGCCCGCGAGGTGCTGCTCACCCGCGCCCGGCTCGCCGACGCGGCGGCCCTGGTCGGCGGGTACGCCCGCAGCGCCGAGGCGCAGCTGCTGGTGGAGACCGGCTGGGCGCGGGAGGTGGTCGCCGACCGGGCCACCGTGCGGGCGCGTACCCCCGCCGTGGCGCCGACCGGCGACGACCCGCAGCTGGCCCGCGATCCCGGCGCGGCGACGGCCCGGCTGCCCAGCCTGGCGTGGGCCGCCGCCCGGGACGCGCTCGGCGCCGACGCGCCGGTGCTGGTCCAGGTGCCCCGCCGGGGTTACCTGCCCTCGATCTCCTGCGCGGACTGCCGCACCCCGGCCCGCTGCCCGCACTGCGCCGGCCCGCTGGCCCTGCCGTCGGCGCGGGGGGCCCCGGCCTGCCGCTGGTGCGGCCGGATCGCCGCCGCGTACGCCTGCCCGGAGTGCGGTGGGCGGCGGCTGCGTGCGGCCGTCACCGGCGCCCGCCGCACCGCCGAGGAGCTGGGCCGGGCCTTTCCCGGCGTACCGGTGCGCACCTCCGGCCGCGAGGAGGTGCTCACCATCGTGCCCGGCGGCGCCGGCCTGGTGGTGGCCACGCCGGGGGCCGAGCCGGTCGCCGACGGCGGCTACGGCGCGGTGCTGCTGCTCGACTCGTGGGCGCTGCTCACCCGGGCCGACCTGCGGGCCGGGGAGGAGGCGCTGCGCCGCTGGCTGGCCGCCGCCGCGCTGGCCCGGCCCGCGTCGGCCGGCGGCCGGGTGGTGGTGGTCGCCGACGGGGCCCTCGCGCCGGTGCAGGCGCTGCTGCGCTGGGACGCCGCCTGGTTCGCCGCCCGGGAGTTGGCCGAGCGCCGCGAGTTGGGCTTCCCGCCAGCGGCGCGGATGGCGAGCGTCACCGGCCCGGCGGACGCGGTGGCCGACCTGCTGGCCGGGGCCCGGCTGCCCGCCGAGGCCGAGGTGCTGGGCCCGGTCCCCGCCGACGGCGAGAAGGAGCGGATGCTGGTCCGGGTGCCCCGGGCCCGGGCGGCGGCTCTCGCCGAGGCGCTGCACCTCGCCACCGGGGCGCGTACGCTCCGTAAGGCCGCCGATCCGGTCCGCGTCCAGATCGACCCTCTTTCGCTGTTCTAAGCGATGGGAGTGGCGGTCACGATCCGTGGTCGCCGCTGCGTGATAGCATCGCCCGTCATGCCCGGGCGCACGACGGCGCGTCGGTACGACGCCACGTCGATGACGCCAGTCAGTCGGTGATCAGGGGTGGACCAGTCGTGACCGTTCGTCAATCGATCGTCTTCAACGGTGACCTCGGCAGCGGCAAGAGCACCGTGTCCGTCGAGATCGCCAAGCGGCTGGGGCTGCGCCGGGTCAGCGTCGGCGACCTCTACCGCCAGATGGCGCAGGAGCGGCAGATGACCGCGCTCCAGCTCAACCTGCACGCCGAGCTGGACCAGGCCGTCGACGGCTACGTCGACCAGCTCCAGCAGGGTATCGCGGCCTCCGGCGAGAGCCTCGTCATGGACTCCCGGCTCGCCTGGCACTTCTTCACCGACGCGCTCAAGGTGCACATGATCACCGAGCCGGCCGAGGCGGCCCGCCGGGTCCTGGCTCGCCCGTCCGGCCCGGCCGAGAGCTACACCTCGCTGGAGGAGGCCAGGGCCAAGCTGCGCGAGCGCAGCGAGAGCGAGCGGGGCCGGTTCATCATCCGCTACGGCGTCGACAAGGCCCGGCTGCGCAACTACGACCTGATCTGCGACTCCACCCGGGCCAACCCGGAGCAGGTGATCGGCCACATCATCGACGTCTACGAGGGCCGGCTCGGCGCGGACGTGCTGCGCGATGCCCCGCCGCTGCTGCTGCTCGACCCGACCCGGGTCTACCCGACCGAGGACGTCGGCACCCTGCGCGGGCTGTGGGACGCAGGCTTCGTCGGCGAGGTCGCCGCCGCCGGCGACGAGGCGCTGGAGCCCCTGACCATCGGCTTCACGGGGGAATACTTCTTCGTCGTCGACGGCCACCGGCGGCTCAGCGCGGCCATCCGCAGTGGCTTCCCGCTGGTCCCCGCCCGACTGGTCGCCGAGGTGGACGAGCCGGTGGTGGGCGGGACGAGCGCCGTGGACTACTTCACCGCCCAGGTCCGCCCCGGCACCGTGTACGACTGGGAGGCCGCCCACGGGATCACCCTGCCGCTGCCGGCGCACTGCCTGCTGGCCGGCGACGCCGTGCTGGCCGGCGATCCGGCCACCGGCGCCTGACGCGTCCCGGTCGCGGGCGGGGGTGACCCCGGGCACTCCGTAGACTGGTACGGCCCGACCCGCCCGACCGAAGGAGCCCCCCCGCGTGACCGTCCAGCCCATCCGTCTGTTCGGGGATCCGGTGTTGCGCACGCCGGCCGATCCGGTGGTCGACTTCGACGCCGAGCTGCGCAGGCTCGTGGCCGACCTCACCGACACGATGCGTGAGCAGAACGGCGCGGGTCTCGCCGCGCCGCAGCTCGGAGTGGGCCTGCGGGTGTTCACCTTCGACGTCGACGACGTGCTCGGCCACCTGATCAACCCGGTGCTGGAGTTCCCCGACGCCGAGGAGCAGGACGGCCCCGAGGGCTGCCTGTCCCTCCCCGGGCTCTACTTCGACACCAGGCGCCGGCAGAACGTGGTCGCCAAGGGCTTCAACAGCTACGGCGACCCGGTGCAGATCGTCGGCACGGGCCTGATGGCCCGCTGCGTGCAGCACGAGACCGACCACCTCGACGGGGTGCTCTTCGTCGACCGGCTGGACCCGGCCGGTCGCAAGGAGGCGATGAAGGCGATCCGCCAGGCCGAGTGGTACGACCCGGCGGCCCCGCCGACGGTCAAGCTCGACCCGCACGCCGGCAGCCCCTTCGGCCTGGGGCGGTGACCCGGTGCGCCTGATCTTCGCCGGCACGCCGGCCGTCGCCCTGCCCGCCCTGGACGCCATCGCGGCCTCCGGCCACGACCTCGTCGCCGTCGTCACCCGTCCCGACGCCCCCGCCGGGCGGGGGCGGGGCCTGGTCCGTTCGCCCGTCGGGGCCTGGGCCGACGCGCGCGGCGTCGAGGTGCTCACGCCGGCCCGCCCCCGCGAGCCGGAGTTCCTCGACCGGCTGCGCGAGCTGGCTCCCGACTGCGTCCCGGTGGTCGCCTACGGCGCGCTGGTGCCCCCGGTCGCGCTGGAGATCCCCCGGCACGGCTGGATCAACCTGCACTTCTCGCTGCTGCCCGCGTGGCGGGGCGCGGCCCCCGTCCAGCAGGCCGTGCTGCATGGCGACGAGCTGACCGGGGCGAGCGTCTTCGCGCTGGAGGAGGGGCTGGACACCGGCCCGGTCTACGGCACCGTCACCGACGAGATCCGACCCACCGACACCTCCGGTGACCTGCTGGAGCGGCTCGCCCACTCCGGGGCCGGCCTGCTGGTGGCCGTGCTCGACGCGATCGAGGCGGGTGCCGCCCGCGCGCAGCCGCAGCCGGCCGACGGAGTGTCGCTCGCGCCGAAGCTGACCGTCGACGACGCCCGGGTGCGCTGGGGCGACCCGGCGTTCGCGGTGGACCGGCGGATCCGGGCGTGCACGCCGGCACCCGGCCCGTGGACCACGTTCCGGGGCGAGCGGGTCAAGCTCGGCCCGGTCGTGCCAGTGGCCGACGGCCCCGAGCTGAAACCCGGCGAGCTGCTGGCGGAGAAGTCCCGGGTGCTGGCCGGCACGGCCACCGTCCCGGTGGTCCTCGGCGAGGTACGGGCCGCGGGCAAGAAGGCCATGCCGGCGAGCGACTGGGCGCGCGGTGCCCGGGTCACCGCCGGGGAGGAGCTCGCATGACCGGGCCTACGGAACGGTCCCAGCGACGGTACGACGGGCAGCGCGTCACCCGCCCCGACCGGGGGTACGCCGACCGCCGGGACGCCCGGCGGCCGGCGCGGCCCACCGTCGACCTGCCCCGGCACGTCGCCTACCAGGCCCTCGCGGCGGTGCACCGCGACGACGCGTACGCCAACCTGGTGCTGCCGACGTTGCTGCGGCAGGAGCGGCTGACCGGCCGGGACGCCGCCTTCGCCACCGAGCTGACCTACGGCACGCTGCGGCACCTCGGCACCCTCGACGCGATCCTCACCGACGCGGCCGGCCGCGACGTGGCCCGGATCGACCCGCCGGTGCGCGACGCGCTGCGGTTGGGCGCCTACCAACTGCTGCACACCCGGGTCCCGGCGCACGCGGCGGTCTCCTCGACCGTCGACCTGGTGCGCGAGGTCGGCATCGGGGCGACGGGCTTCGCCAACGCGGTGCTGCGCGAGGTCGCCGGCCGCGACGCCGACGCCTGGGTGGCGAAGCTCGCCCCGGCGTTCGAGGCCGACCCGGTCGGGCACCTGGCCCTGGCGTACAGCCATCCGCAGTGGATCGTGCGGTCCTTCGCCGAGGCGCTCGGCGGCGACCTGGGCGAGACCACCCGGCTGCTGATCGAGGACAACGAGCGCCCGCCGGTGCACCTGTGCGCCCGGCCGGGCCTGGCCGATCCGGTCGCCCTGGCCGACGAGGTCGGCGGCGCACCGGGGGCGTTCTCCCCCTACGCGGTCTATCTTGCCGGCGGCGCCCCGGGCGACCTGCCGGCGCTGGCCGAGGGGCGGGCGCACGTGCAGGACGAGGGCTCCCAACTGGTGGCATCGGCCCTCGCGGTCGCCCCGCTGGACGGCCCGGACGCCCACTGGCTGGACCTGTGCGCCGGGCCGGGCGGCAAGGCGGCCCTGCTCGGGGCGCTCGCCGCCCAGCGCGGGGCCCGGCTGACCGCGGTCGAGGTCTCCGAGCACCGGGCCCGGCTGGTCGGCCAGGCCACGCGAGGGCTGCCGGTGACCGTGCTGCACACCGACGGCCGCACCGTGGGTGCCGACCCGGAGCTGCCGGAGGGGCACTTCGACCGGGTCCTGGTCGACGCCCCGTGCACCGGCCTGGGCGCGCTGCGCCGCCGGCCGGAGGCGCGCTGGCGCAAGCAGCCGTCGGACCTGCCGCCGCTGACCCGCCTGCAACGGGAGCTGCTGTCGGCGGCGCTGCGAGCGGCCCGCCCGGGCGGCCTGGTGGCCTACGTGACGTGCTCCCCGCACACCGTGGAGACGCACGTGACGGTGACCGAGGCGGCGCGGCGTGCCGGGGTGCCGGCGGACTTCGTCGACGCCCGGCCGCTGCTGCCGGCCGGCATGCCCGGGCTGGGCGACGGGCCTTCGGTGCAGCTGTGGCCGCACCGGCACGGCACCGACGCCATGTTCCTCGCGGTCCTGCGTCGGGGCTGAGCCGAACCGGGGGCGGGGCGACTCCGGGTCGCCCCGCCCGCCGGGTCACTGCACCGGCAGGCCCTTGGCGCCGGCGCCCTTCATGGAGCGGGTGAGGTCGCGATCGACCCAGAGGAAGCACTGCACGCCCCGGTTTCCGTCCTTCCACTCCTCCTCGAAGGGGTGGTAGAAGATCGTGCCCGCCCGATATTCCAGGTCGCCGTTGTTCGGCACCTTCGCGTACGAGGCGATCAGCCCCCGGCAGCCCTTGTGGATGCGCATCCGGTTCTTGTCGACCTGGGCGAAGGAGATGTCGGGAGCCTGGTAGACGCCGACGAACTCGACGCGGTGCTTCCTGGTGCAGGCGACGGGGGTCATCTCCTGCACGTCGTCCTTCTTGATCTTCGGGTTGAAGCAGCGGTGGGCCAGCGCCGAGGAGCCCTTCAACGCGCCGGCGAGGCTGCCGGTGCGGGGCACGGCGCTGGGATCGTCGACGCTCTCCACCTCGCTGACGTCGCAGCGGAACCAGCGGGCCCCGCCGGACCATGCCTGCCGGGACGGGAAGACCGTGGACAGGAACAGCCGGCCCGCGCGCCAGTCGGCCCCGAGGGCCTTGTTGACCTCCCGGTCACACTCGGCGCGCACGGCCCGCATCCCGGCCGAGCCGGCACCGGGGGGCGCGCTCAGCTCGGCGGCGGAGCCGGTCAGCGTGCCGACGTGCAGGGTCTCGACCCGGTGCGACGTCGCGCAGTCCACCGGGTTGTAGCCGCTGAGGTAGCCGACGTCGGCGAAGACGGTGTGGCACGCCCCGGCGGTGGGCACGAACTGCGTCGGCGCCGCCATCGTCCGCCAGTCGTCGGCGAGGTCGCCGTCCAGCCCGGCCGGCGTGCCGCAACCGGTCAGCGCCAGCGCCGCCCCCGCCGCCCCGGCGACCGCCGTCCACCATCGCCGCATCAGTCCGACCTCCCCGTAGCCGGTGGTCGCGGACACCGGCCTCCGTCGCCGGTCGCGCCACGGAGCGGCACTTTACGGCACCGGCGCTCAGCTCGCGGGTAGTCCCTTCGGCCCAGCCCCCCGCATCGACCGGGTGAGCTTGCGGTCGTCGCTCCACAGGAAACACCGCACCCCGCGGTCGCCCTCGTCCCACTCCCGTTGCGACGGGGGATAGAAGATCGACCCCGCCCGGTACGGCAGCTCGCTGTTGTTGGGCACCTCGGCGAACTCGGCGATCAGCGCCATGCAGCGGCGGTGCACCCGCTGGTTGGACCGGATGAACTCGGCCCAGGTCATGTCGCGTTCGGTGTAGACCCCGACGAACTCGGCGCGGTGCGGCTCGGTGCACAGGACGGGCGCCATGTAGTTCAGGTTCGCGCCGATCAGCTTCGGGTCGAAGCAGCGGTGGGTCAGCGGCGAGTCGCCGACCATCGCGCCGCGCAGGCTGCCGACGCGGTTGACCGGTCGGGTGTTGTCGATGCTGTCGGTCTCGCTGAGGTCGCAGCGGTACCAGCGGGCCCCGCTCGCCCAGGCGGAGGTCGACGGCAGGGCGATGGTGAGGCTCAGCCGGGCCGAGTGCCAGTCGCCGCCGAGCACCTCCCTGGCCCGCTGGTCGCACTCGGCGCGGGCGACGCGCAGGACAGGGGTGCCCGCCTCGGGACGCGGGCCGGCGTCGATGTCGGGGTCGGTGAAGATGCCGACGTGGATCGTCTCGGCCAGATGGTTGCGGGCGCAGTCCACCGTCTCGTACGTGCCGGCCTGCACGACCGCGGTGATCCGGGGTAGGCAGGCGTCGGTGGCCGGGATGAACATCTGCGGTTCCCGCAGCGTCGGCCAGTCGTCGGTGAGGTCGCCGTCGGCCCCGTGCGGGCGGGCGCAGCCGCCCAGCAGTGCCGCCATCGTGCCGGCCAGCGCCAGCGCCACAAGCCACCGTCGCATCGTCCGCCCTTTCCGGGAGCTGACGGTCGGGCGCCACGGCCCGTGGGGCGTTTCCGCCACCGGGCGTGCAGCTTACGTGACCGTCCTGCATGGAGTCTTGCCGCGTTTCCCTCGATCGGCCAGTCGCGGCTGACTTTTCGTCCGGGATTCCCATCCGGACCGGTTTATCTTGCACCACCGGTCACGGCTGGGTCACAGCGCGTCCGGGACGGTGCCGCGATGCGGGCGGCTGATGGCCGCGTTCGTACACTGACCTCGTGACCGTACCGCCGCCGATCATCGCGCCCAGCATCCTCGCCGCCGATTTCTCCCGCCTCGCCGAAGAGGTCCGTGCCGTCGAGGGCGCCGCGGACTGGTTGCACGTGGACGTCATGGACAACCACTTCGTGCCGAACCTGACCATCGGGCTGCCCGTCGTGCAGAGCCTGCGCGCCGCGACCGAGCTGCCGTTCGACGTGCACCTGATGATCACCGACCCGCGCCGGTGGGCCCCGGGGTACGCCGACGCCGGCGCGTACAACGTCACCTTCCACGCCGAGGCGTGCGACAACCCGGTGTCGCTGGCCAAGGACCTGCGGGCGGCCGGCGCGAAGGCCGGGCTGGCGATCGACCGGGACACCCCGATCGAGCCCTACCTCGAGCTGCTGCCCAGCTTCGACACGCTGCTGATCATGACGATCAAGGCCGGCTTCGGCGGGCAGCGGTTCATCCCCGAACTGCTGGACAAGGTGCGCGCCGCCCGCCGGCACGTCGACGCCGGCCACCTGGAGCTGCGCATCGAGGTCGACGGCGGGATCGCCGCCGACACCATCGAGCAGGCGGCCGCCGCGGGCGCGGACGCCTTCGTGGCCGGCACCGCCGTCTACGGTGCCGAGGACCCCGCCGAGGCGGTCCGCCGCCTGCGAGGGCTGGCGGAGCGCGCGACCGCCGGGGCCTGAGGTGGACCCGGCCGACGAGCGACCCGACGTCATCCTCGTCGTCGACGATGACGCCGACATCGCCCGGTTCGTGGAGTTCAACCTGCGGCTGCACGGCTTCGAGGTGATCCACGCCGGCGACGGCCAGGAGGCCCTGGAGGTGATCGAGCGGCAGCGGCCCGACCTGGCGGTGGTCGACCTGATGATGCCGCGCATCGACGGGCTGGAGCTGACCCGGCGGCTGCGCGCCGACCCGATGACCTCCGCCCTGCCGGTGATCATGCTGACCGCCAAGGGGATGACCGTGGACAAGGTCCACGGGCTCAGCGCCGGCGCGGACGACTACCTGGTCAAGCCCTTCGACACCGCCGAGCTGGTCGCCCGGGTCAGCTCCACGCTGCGCCGCAACAAGGAGTTCCGGGAGGTCTCGCCGCTGACCGGCCTGCCCGGCAACTCCCGGATCCGGCGGGAGATCAGCGACCGGGTCCGCAGCGGCGTCGACTACGCCGTCGGCTACGTCGACATCGACCGGTTCAAGAGCGTCAACGACCGGTACGGCTTCGTCCGCGGCGACGAGTTCATCTCCGCCCTGGCCCGCAGCCTGCACCGGGCGGTCGTGGCGATCGGGCTGCCGCCGGCCTTCCTCGGCCACGTCGGCGGCGACGACTTCGTCATCGTCTGCGCCCCCGAGCAGGTGCGACCGCTCACCTCCCGGGCCGTGGTCGACTTCGAGACCGCCGCCGACAAGCTCTACGACCCGTCCGACGCCGCGCGCGGCTACGTCGAGCTGAAGGACCGGCGGGGCAACATCCGGCGGGCCGCCCTGGTCACCCTGTCGATCGGGGTGTCCGTCTCCGACGCCGGCAAGCGCCTGACCAACCCGCTGGACGCGATCGCGGTCGCCTCCGAGATGAAATCCGTGGCCAAGAGCCAACCCGGCTCGTACGTGGCGGTCGACCGGCGACGCAGCCTTTCTTGAATCTTGCCCACCTGTGTGAGGTAGCTCCCCCGAGGGCAGACGCGCGGCGAGTGTCGTGCCACACTTCGAAGGTACCCACCACGCGCTGGCGGGACTCGGTGTAATTCCGAACCGGCGGTGATCCACGGCTGCGGCCGTGGTAAGCCCGCGACCCGGACGGCCCTGCCGCCCGGTGGACCTGGTGAGACTCCGGGGCCGACGGTTGGGGGCGGGCCAACCCACCCCCAGACAGTCCGGATGGGAGACAGCGCGCGGGACGGGGCGGGCCCTGTGCCGACGGCTGTCCCCGGCCGCCGCGCGGGCTCCCCGGGGTCGGCTCTGCCGTCCCCGGCCGCCGCCGCCTGCCCGCGGCCTCCCGCTGTTCGCCCGCGCGGACCGGCGAGTGAGAGGGCAGGACAGGGCGATGGCCAGCGTCTCCGTGGACGACGCGATGCGTCGGGCGATCACGCTCGCGGCCCGTGGCCTCGGCACCACCAGCCCCAACCCGGTGGTCGGCTGCGTGCTGCTCGATCCGGACGGCGAGGTCGTCGGGGAGGGATTCCACGCGTACACGGGCGGACCGCACGCCGAGATCGTCGCGCTCGCCCAAGCCGGCACGCGGGCCCGGGGCGGCACCGCCGTCGTCACGCTGGAGCCCTGCGACCACACCGGCCGCACCGGCCCGTGCAGTCACGCCCTCATCGCCGCCGGCGTCGCCCGGGTGGTGATCGCCGTGCCCGACCCGAACCCGGTCGCCTCCGGTGGCGCGGCGACCCTGTTCGCCGGCGGCGTCGACGTCGAGGTGGGGGTGCGCGCCGCCGAGGCCGAGGCCGGTAACGTCGCCTGGCTGACCTCGATGCGGCGTGGCTGGCCGTACGTCGTCTGGAAGTACGCCGCCACGCTCGACGGGCGCTCCGCCGCCGCCGACGGCACCAGCATGTGGATCACCTCGGAGGCCGCCCGGCTCGACGTGCACGCCCTGCGCGGCACCGTCGACGCGGTCATCGCCGGGGTGGGCACCGTGCTCGCCGACGACCCCCGGCTCACCGCCCGCAACCTGCGCGACGGCACCCTGGCCATCCGGCAGCCGCTGCGGGTGGTCGTGGACACGTCCGGGCGTACCCCCGCCGACGCCCGGGTCCGCGACGGCGCCGCCCGGACGTGGGTCGCCACGGCCGCGGAGGTCGGCGCCGGCCCCGACGGCCGGGTCGACCTGCCGGCGCTGCTCGCGGAGCTGCACCACCGGGGGGTCCGGGCCGCGTTGCTGGAGGGCGGCCCGAAGCTGGCCGGCGCGTTCCTCGCCGCCGGCCTCGTCGACCGGGTCGTCGGGTACGTCGCGCCGAAGCTGCTCGGCGCCGGGCCGACCGCGCTGGCCGACGCCGGCGTGACCACCATCGCCGACGCCATCGATCTGGAGATCACCGACGTTGCGCAGGTCGGTCCGGACCTGCGCATCACCGCGCTGCCCCGGAAGAGGGAGGGCTGACATGTTCACCGGCATCGTCGAGGAGCTGGGCGAGGTCGTCCGGACGGCCGAGACCGGCGACGACTCCGCGCTGGTCGCCATCCGTGGCCCGCTGGTCACCAGCGACGCCCGGCACGGCGACTCCATCGCCGTCAACGGGGTCTGCCTGACCGTGGTCGACGTCGACGTCGACGTCTTCACCGCCGACGTGATGGGCGAGACGCTGCGCCGCTCCGCGCTCGGCGGGCTGCGCCCCGGCGTGCCGGTCAACCTGGAGCGTGCCGCCGCGCTGAACAGCCGCCTCGGCGGGCACCTCGTGCAGGGCCACGTCGACGGCGTCGGCGAGGTGCTGTCCCGGGAACCGGCGCAGCAGTGGGAGACGGTCCGCTTCCGGCTCCCCGCCGCCCTGTCCCGGTACGTGGTGGAGAAGGGCTCGATCACCGTCGACGGGGTGTCGCTGACCGTGGCCGGCGTCGGGCCCGACTGGTTCACCGTCGGGCTGATCCCCACCACCCTCAAGCTGACCACCCTCGGCGACCGCGCCGTCGGCGCCCCGGTCAACCTGGAGGTCGACGTGCTCGCCAAGTACGTCGAGCGGCTCCTCGGTGACCGGCTGCCCGGCGGTGACGACGGCCGGCTGCCCGGCGGCGACGCGGGCCGACCGGCCGACGGCGGCCACGTGCTCGGCGGGGGCGGGCGGTGACCGGCCCGCTCGGCTGGCTGCTCGACGCCCAGCTGCACGTCGCCGGCTCGCCCGTGCTGGTCCGGGAGATCGTCGGCAACGCCTTCGGCCTCGCGTCCGCCCTGCTCGGGCTGCGCCGGCTGGTCTGGGCCTGGCCCGTCGGCATGGTCGGCAACGCGCTGCTGCTCACCGTCTTCCTCGGCGGGGCGTTCGCCACCCCGCAGGCGCACGACCTCTACGGCCAGGCCGGCCGGCAGGTGTTCTTCTTCGCCGTGAGCATCTACGGCTGGTGGCGCTGGAGCCGCAACCGCCGCTCGGGCTCCGGCGGCGACGACGCGGCGGTCGCCCCGCGCTGGGCCACCTGGCGGGAGCGGCTCGGCCTGCTGCTGGCCGCCGTGGCCGGCACGGCCGCCGCGTACCCCGTGCTGGCCGCGCTCGGCTCCTGGGGGCCGCTGCCGGACGCGTGGATCCTCACCGGCAGCCTCCTCGCCACCTATGGCATGGCCCGGGGGTGGGTGGAGTTCTGGCTGGTCTGGATCGCCGTGGACGCCGTCGGCGTGCCGCTGCTGCTGCGCGGCGGGTTCTACCCGTCGGCCGCCATGTACCTGGTCTACGGGGCGCTCTGCGTCTGGGGCTTCGTCTCCTGGTGGCGCACCTCGCGCGCTGCCCGACCGGCACCCGCCACCCTGTCACCCACCTACTCGGAGGTCGTGGCATGACCACCTTCGCCAGCATCGAGCAGGCCGTCGCGGACATCGCCGCCGGCCGGCCCGTCGTCGTGGTCGACGACGCCGACCGGGAGAACGAGGGAGACCTGATCTTCGCGGCCGAGCGGGCCACCCCGGAGCTGGTCGCGTTCATGGTCCGCCACACCTCCGGCTACATCTGCGTGCCGCTGACCGAGGACGAGTGCGACCGGCTGGACCTGCCGCCCATGCACCACACCAACCAGGACCGCCGGGGCACCGCGTACACGGTGACGGTGGACGCCCGGGAGGGCATCGACACCGGCATCTCGGCGGCCGACCGGGCGCACACCATCCGGCTGCTCGCCGCCGCGTCCACCGACCCCACCGACCTGGCCCGGCCGGGGCACGTGGTGCCGCTGCGGGCCCGCCCCGGCGGGGTGCTGCGCCGCCCCGGGCACACCGAGGCGGCCGTCGACCTGACCCGGCTGGCGGGCCTGCGCCCGGCTGGCGTGCTCTGCGAGCTGGTCAACGACGACGGCACCATGATGCGCCTGCCGGACCTGGAGAAGTTCTGCGCCGAGCACGGCCTGACCCTGGTCACCATCGCCGACCTGATCACCTACCGGCGGCGTACCGAGAAGCAGGTCGAGCAGGTCGCGGCGGCCCGGATGCCCACCCCGCACGGGGTGTTCACGGCCTTCGGATACCGTGCGGAGCACGACCCGGCCGAGCACGTCGCCCTGGTCATGGGCGACCTCGGCGACGGGCAGGACGTGCTGGTGCGGGTGCACTCGGAGTGCCTCACCGGCGACACGTTCGGCTCGCTGCGCTGCGACTGCGGGCCGCAGTTGCAGGCCGCGCTGGCCCGGGTCGCCCGGGAGGGGCGCGGGGTGGTGCTCTACGTGCGCGGGCACGAGGGGCGGGGGATCGGCCTGCTGCACAAGCTGCGCGCGTACCAGTTGCAGGACCTGGGCCGCGACACCGTCGACGCGAACCTCGACCTGGGGCTGCCGGCCGACGCCCGCGACTACGGCACCGGCGCGCAGATCCTGCACGACCTGGGCGTGCGGTCGATGCGGCTGTTGACGAACAACCCGGCCAAGCGGGCCGGGCTGGAGGGGTACGGCCTCACCGTCACCGGCCGTGAGTCGCTGCCGATCCGGCCGCACCCGGAGAACGTGCGCTACCTGCGCACCAAGCGGGACCGGATGGGCCACCTGCTGGACGAGTTGGACGAGGTGACCGAGGCGCCGCTGGGTCGCCCGGTCGCGAGCGACGAGATCGGAGCGTAGGGCGATGGCGGGTTTCGGTGAGCCGGGGGTGGCGGCGGTCGACGCCGCCGGGATGACGATCGGCGTCGTCGCCGCCCGCTGGCACGGGGAGCTGACCGACCACATGCTCGACCGGGCGGTGGCCGCCGCGCAGGCGTGCGGAGCGCGGGCCGTGGTGGCCCGGGTCGCCGGCTCGGTGGAGCTGCCGGTGGTGGCCCAGGCGATGGCCCGCCGCTTCGACGTGGTGGTCGCCCTCGGCGTGGTGGTGCGCGGGGCCACCGCCCACTTCGACTACGTGTGCAAGTCGGTCACCGAGGGGCTGACCCGGGTCGCCCTCGACGAGGGCAAGCCGGTGGCGCACGGGGTGCTCACGGTGGACACGATCGAGCAGGCCCGGGACCGGGCCGGGCTGCCCGGCTCCGCCGAGGACAAGGGCTGGTCGGCGACGGTGGCGGCGCTGGACGCGGCGCTGGCGGTACGCGGCCTGGACGCGGCGGCCGGCCACCGGGTCGGCTTCGGCCGCTGACCCGCCCCGCGCCCCGCCCGGCCTGGCCTGGCTGGGCGGGCGTTGGGCGTTTGGGCGTCGCCATGTCGGCGACACGGGGGTATCCCGGCCCGCTGATACCGCGACGTCGCCGACATGGCGCGGGCGTCGGGCGCAGGGCGGCCCGGCGGGTGGCCGGGGGCGTTTGAGCCGGCTGGCGGCCATGAGATGTGCCGCCCGGGTCGGGGTGGACCCGGGATCATCCGGTCTGCCACGGCTCTTCGCGGTCGGGTTCGGTGGGTTGGGCTGCTGGACGCCACAGTTGTAGTTCCGTGGCGGCGCGCAGGACGTCGCGGGCGGCGGCGGCCAGCGGGCAGCCCGCCGTCCGGCAGGTCGGGCAGCGGCCGTCGGGGCCGGGCTGGTGGTCGCGCAGGACCCAGCGGGCGGTGAGGATGAGCCGGTTGCGGATCTGGGCCAGGGACAGGAACGGCGCGGTCATCTTCAGCCCACCCCGATGGTGGCGGCGAGGTGGACGAGCATCGTCGGGGCGGTCGGGTCGCGGGCGACCCGGGCGAGCACGTCGCGGCCGGCGGGTCGATGGCGGATCTCGGCCGGCGCGATCCGGTCGGCCTCCAGCAGGACCCGGCCGGCGTTGACCGGGTCGTCGGTCTGGACGTACGCGCGGGCGGCGTCGATCAGGTGTGCGGCCCGGTGTTCGACGGGCAGCCACCGCCACCCGTCCCGCGCGGTTGCCTTCTCGTGCCGGGCCACGGCCTCCCCGCTATCGCCCAATTCCACTGCGGCGGCGACGCGGGCCAGTTCCACCGCCGTCGGGCCGAACCCGGTGTGGTGGTGGTCGTGGCCGTCACCGACCTGGGCGGCCATGGCTGCGGCCTCATCGAGCAGCCCGGCCGCCGCCGTGTGGTCGCCTTCCCCTGCGGCGGCCAGCGCCGCCTGGACGAGCAGCGTCCCGCACAGCGACAGCTCCGGGGGCAGGCCGAACTCGATGACCGGCGGGGTGATCCGGTATGCGGCGGCCAGCATCGCCGACTTCGCCACCCGCCCCTGCCCCGACGCCCGCAGCACCTGGCCGAGCTGCACCGCTGCGGCGGCCACCAGCACCTGGTCGCCCGTGGCGGCGGTCATCGCCCGGTCGACAGCAAGCCACGCCAGGTCCGAAGCACCCAGCTTCACCAGCAGCGACGCGGTGATCCGGTAGACCTCCACCAGCGGAACCCGACCCGCAGCCGGGTCAGCGGCGTGGGTGCGCTCCACGTCGGCCAGTAACTGCGGCAGCAGGTCGGCCACCCGTGGGTAGCGGGCGTGCTGAAAGGTGATCCAGGCGTGTGTCACCTGCCGGGCCACCTGCACGGCCGGCAACACCGGTCGGCCGCCCGCCGAGCGGCCGAGGGGAACCTCGTATCGAGACAGCGCCGCCCGGATCCGCTCGACATCGGCGGCCCGCTCGATCACCTGCGCGGGCTGGACGTCCCGGCCGAGCAGCACCGCCGCGTCGATCCGCAGGACCGTGGCGACCTCTTGGAGGGTCGACACCCTGTCCAGAGCGCGGACGCCCCGCTCGACCTTGTCCACCCAGCTCTTCGACTTTCCCAACCGGTCGGCGAACACCTGCTGCGACAGCCTCCGCCGCCCTCGCCAGTACGCCACCCGCCGCCCGACCGGCTGCCCATCACCGCCCACGCCGCCACCGCCGGTCCGGCACCGCCCGGGTCGTCTCGTCGACTGGTATCCGATCCGCCTCGGCCTGGGCGAGAATCCGCTGTCTCGCCGCCTCCCGCTCGGCGGCCTCCGCCTGTTCCCCTCGGCTCACTGCCGGCTCGTCGCCATGACTGGGCATCCTTACCTCCATCGGCCGGGGCGCGGCGGCTGCCGCGCGTCACCAACGATGACGTCGTAAAGTCGCTGGGCGCGACGGCAGAGGACACGGCAAACCGGACACGTACGGGGCGACACTCCGGCGACATGGCGCTATGGTGGCGGTCATGACTGCCCCGAACACCGCCCTGCGCGCCGTTCGCACCGGGATGCGCATGAGCCAGGACGACTTCGCCCGCGCGCTCCAGGCCGCCGGCCACCGCGTCGGCGAGCCCAACGACGCCAACAAGAGACTCGTCCAGCGCTGGGAGTCCGGCGCGATCGCCGCACCACGACCCGTCTACGCCCGCGCGCTGGAGGTCGTCACCGGCCTACCCATCTCGCTGCTCGGCTTCGCGGCGGTGCCCGGCGAACATGTTGCCCAGGACGAGCACGGCGGCCACGACCTGACCTCACCCATGTCCAACCTGGCCACGCCGACGCCAACGTCCAGGCCAGCCGCGATCCACAGGTCGTACGAGGGCGTGTGGCTCAGCCGCTACCAGTACCACTCCAGTGGTCGCGGCGACTCCTTCGCCGGGCAGCACTTCGTGGTGCTTCTCCAACACGGCGACCGGCTGACCGCGCGCAGCCTGCCCGGCTCGGCGGCATCGTCGCTCTCCCTGGACCTCACCGTGGACGGTGCCGTCGTCACCGGCACGTGGGTGGAGCAGACCGACCCGACGGGCTACTACCGGGGTGCCCGATACCACGGCGCGATCCAGTTGCTGGCCGAGCCCACGGGGCGACGGATGGCCGGAAAGTGGGTCGGGTTCGGCAAGGACATGGACGTCAACACCGGCCCGTGGGAACTCGTCTTCCGCGACGCCTCGACGTCCAAAGCGACCCTCGATCGCTACAACACGACGGCGACATAGCCCATAGACCACCCACATGACGAACCCATGGCGGCCACCGCTATCGGGCGGCCTCGTCGCGGATGGACCCCCTGTGCTGGAAGGCACCCAGTAGGGCGGTGACGAGGCTGGCCGCGAGCAGGATGCGTATCACGTTGAACAGCACCGTGTCGCCGGTGGAGTGGGGTGGGAAGATGTCCTTGACGAGCCAGCCGACGCCCAACCCCAGCCCCAGGCAGGCGTGCATCGCGGCCCGCAGGCGCGGGGAGGGCTGCGGGCGGCCGAAGATCCGGGGCACCGCCGCGCCGCCACGGCTCCTGGCGAGCAGTGCGGCGGCGACGGCCAGGTTGGCCACAGCGACCGCGACGGCCATGACCGGGTCCAAGAATCGCATAGCCAGACGCTAGCGCTAGCGTCTGGCTGCCTGCGGCCTGGGACCAGCAGCGTTGTACGGGTTCCAGCGCACAGCCACGTATACCAGAGGTGCCCCGGGCGGGATGTCTACCGCTTCGGCTCCCTCGGTGACTGCGGACGCAGTGGCCGCCCTACGCTGCTCCCGTTGGATTACCAGAACAGTTGCGCGTTGGTGTTCTTGGCCATGCTGCTACCTCGCCTCCAGGAGGAGTGGCGAGGAACGGCCCTGGTGAATCAAGCTAACAAGGTGCCATGATCGATTCATGCCGCTGTGGGAGGCCATCTGGCGCATCGGGGTACCGATGATCGTCGTCGGCGGCGCCGCAGTCGCTGTTGCCGTCGCCTTCTCCGAGCCGCCATGGAAGTTCTCCCGGCCACGCGGCTGGCAGTGGGCGTGGGTGGGGCTATGGCTGATGACGGCCGGTGATGCGGCCTTTGGCGACGCCAGATCGCCGTTCGAGCGCGCCTGGAAGGGTGCCACCGCGCTGCTCGTTGCCGTGGCCGTCATGGTCGCTGCGTGGCGCCGCTACCGGTGGCGAAGGCGCGGCCGGCTTGCGGACGGATCGCCTCCGCTCGTCGATCGGCCACCTCGGTCGGCCTCGTAGCCTTCGGCGTAACTGCCTGCTGGTAGCCGCAGCACCGCGAACGGCCCGGCATTCGCCTGCGCCTTCTGCCCGGTCTCCCGAGGACGCGAGGTCTCGCGTCGTCGAGGAGCACGGGGGAGGGCCACGTCATCTCCCTCTGGAACGAGGAGGACGCCTCGGAACCGCGATAGGAGAGCGTGCCTCTGCAACCGTCAGAGGCGGCCCGCCTCGATGATCCGGCGCAGGAACTGGCGGGTGCGGGGCTCGGTCGGGTCGCCGAGCACCCGTTCCGGCGGCCCCGACTCGACGACCCGCCCGCCGTCGAGGAAGCACACCTGGTCGGCGACCTCCCGGGCGAAGCCCATCTCGTGGGTGGCCAGCACCATCGTCATCCCGTCGGCCTTCAGCTCGCGGATCAGGGCCAGCACCTCGCCGACCAGCTCCGGGTCCAGCGCCGAGGTGACCTCGTCGAGCAGCATCAGCCGGGGCGAGTTGGCCAGCGCCCGGACGATCGCCACCCGCTGCTGCTGCCCGCCGGACAGCTTGTCCGGGTAGGCGTCCGCCTTCGCCCCCAGCCCGACCCGGTCGAGCAGCTCCCGGGCCTGCGCCCGCGCCTCGGCCCGCGCCCGCCGGTGCACCCGCACCGGGGCGAGCGTGACGTTGTCGAGCACGCTCAGGTGCGGGAACAGGTTGTACGACTGGAACACCATCCCGATGCGCCGGCGCACCCGGTCGGGGTCGACCCGGGGGTCGGAGACGTCCTCGCCGTCCAGCTCGATGGTGCCGTCGTCCAGCTCTTCGAGGAGGTTGACGCAGCGCAGCAGCGTCGACTTGCCCGACCCGGACGCGCCGATCAGCGCCACCACCCGGTGCTCGTCGACGCTCAGGTCGAGCCCGTCGAGCACCACGTGACCGCCGAAGGTCTTGCGCAGCCCCTGGCACCGCAGCAGCGTCACGGTCAACTCCTTCCCTGCCGGCGGGCCGCCCGCAGCGTCACCCAGTCGGTGACGGCGATCAGCGGGATCGCGAGCAGCACGAACAGCGCCCCGGCCACGATGTACGGCGTGTAGTTGAACGTCTCGGCGGTGGCGATCTGCGCGGCGCGTACGGCGTCGATGGGCCCGGCGAGGGAGACCAGCCCGACGTCCTTCTGCAGCGCGACCACGTCGTTGAGCAGGGGCGGGGCCACCCGGCGGACGGCCTGCGGCAGCACCACGTGCCGCATGGTCTGCCGGTAGGTCAGCCCGAGGGAGCGGGCCGCCGCGAGCTGACTGGGGTGCACGGACTCGATGCCGGCGCGGAACACCTCGGCCAGGTATCCGCCGTAGGTGAGCACCAGCGCCAGCCCGCCGAGCACCAGCACCGGCGGCATGCCCGAAAGGCGCAGGCCGGGCACGCCGAGGGTGAGCACGTACAGCACGATGATCAGCGGCAGGCCCCGGAACGTGTACGTGTAGCCGGCCGCGAGGGCCCGGACCGGGAAGAAGACCGGGCCCCGCAGCGTGCGCAGGATCGCCACGAGCAGGCCGAGCAGCAGCGCGCCGGCCGCGCAGCAGACCAGCAGCCGGACGTTGAGCCAGAGCCCGGCGAGCACCTCGGGCAGCGCGTCCCGGGCGATCGCCGGGTCGGCGAACGACTCCCGGACCCGGTCCCAGCCGGGTGCGCCGGTCACCGCGACGACGAGCAGCGTGCCGAGCGCCGCCGTGGAGGCGGCGGCGACCAGCACGCTGGTGACGGTCTGGCGGCGGCGGTGCGCCTCCCGCCGCCGCTGCGCCGCGGAGGGTTCGTGCGGGGCGAGGATCACGTCAGCTCGTACGCCCCCGCGACCTGGGTCAGCCACTTCTGCTCCAGCTTCTTGAGCGTGCCGTCGGCGGTGAGCTGGCCGACCGCGCCGCTGAGGCAGGGGGTGAGGGGCGAGTTGCGGTCCAGCACCAGACCGAACACCTCGGGCGTGCCGACCTGCGGCAGCTGCCCGACGACCGTCGCGTCGGTGATCTCCGCGCCGGTGATGTAGAAGGCGGTCGGCAGGTCCACCACGAGGCCGTCGATCTGCCCGTTCTGGAGGGCCTTCTTGGCGTCGTCGTTGCTGTTGTAGACCTGTGGCTTGGTCTTCGGCTTGATGACGTCGGTGATCGCCTGGTAGCTGGTGGTGCCCACCTGGGCGCCGAGCCTCGCGTCCCGCAGGTCGGCCAGCGACGTCTTCCCGGCGATCTTCGCGGACTTCTGCGCGATCACGGCCTGCCGGACCAGGTAGTACGGCCCGGTGAAGTCGACGGCCTTCTTGCGCTCCTCGGTGATGGAGAACTGGTTGATGTCGAAGTCGAACTCCTTGGGGCCGGGGGCGACGGCGACGTCGAACTTCACCCGGGTCCAGGCGACGTCGGCGCGGGCGTACCCGAGCTTCTCGGCCACCGCGTAGGCCACGGCGGCCTCGAAGCCCTCGCCGGTCTCCGGCTTGTTGCCGACGAACCACGGCGCGTACGCCGGCTCGTCGGTGGCGATGGTGAGCTTGCCCGGCGTCCGGGTGGGCAGCTTGTCCTTCAGGCAGTCCGGGCCCGCGGTGGCGGCGGGGGTGGGTGCGGTGACGGGGGTGTCGTCGTCCTGGGGCGCGCAGGCGGCTACCGCGACGAGGACGGTGCCGGCGGCGGCGAGCGCGACGGTACGGGAGCTGAGCATGGCGGACAGCGTAGAGCCATCGACGGCCGTCGCGCAGGTGTGTCCCGCCGCAGTGGTGGGGGACCCCGGCCGGTGGGACCGGCGGACCCGCCGCGCGCCCGGCCGGGCGGGTGCTGGAAGAATCGCACCCCGTGAAGACGTTCGAGGAGTTGTTCGCCGAGCTGCAGGCCAAGGCCGCCGCCGGCACCCCCGGCTCGGGCACGGTGGCCGCGCTGGAGAAGGGGGTGCACTTCATCGGCAAGAAGGTCGTCGAGGAGGCGGCCGAGTCGTGGATGGCGGCCGAGCACGAGGGCCCGGAGCGGGCGGCCGAGGAGATCTCCCAGCTGCTCTACCAGGCGCAGGTGCTGATGCTGGCCACCGGTCTCGAGCTGAAGGACGTCTACCGACATCTGTGAGTGCGCCGTCCGCTGATCATCTCCACCGATCGAGGGAGCACTCCGTCATGCTGCGTGTCGCCGTACCCAACAAGGGCGCCCTGGCCGAGAAGGCCGCCGAGATGCTGCGCGAGGCGGGCTACCGCCAGCGCACCGACCCCAAGGACCTGGTCTGCCCGGACGAGGCCAACGACATCGAGTTCTTCTACCTGCGGCCGAAGGACATCGCCACCTACGTCGGCTCGGGTGACCTCGACGTCGGGATCACCGGCCGCGACCTGCTGATCGACTCCGGCGCGCCCGCCGAGGAGGTGGTGGACCTGGCGTTCGGCCGGGCCACCTTCCGGTTCGCCGCCCGCCCGCAGGACGTCGCGGGCGTCCAGGAGCTGGGCGGGCACCGGATCGCCACCGCGTATCCCGGGTTGGTGGAGCGGTATCTCGCCGAACTCGGCGTCAAGGCGGACGTGATCCGGCTCGACGGCGCCGTGGAGAACGCCATCCGGCTCGGCGTCGCCGACGTCGTCGCCGACGTGGTGGAGACCGGCGCCACGCTGCGCCAGGCCGGGCTGGTCGTCTTCGGCGACCCGCTGCTGCGCTCATCGGCGGTGCTGGTGCGCCGGGTCGACGCCCCCGAGCACCCGCAGGCCGCGCAGCTGCTGCGCCGGCTGCACGGGGTGCTGGTGGCCCGCCGCTACGTGATGCTCGCCTACGACGTGCCGGCCGGGCTGCTGGACCGGGCCAGCTCGCTGACCCCCGGCATCGAGTCGCCGACCGTCTCGCCCCTGCACCGCGAGGGCTGGGTGGCGGTGCAGGCGATGGTGCAGCGCGACGACGTGCACCGGATCATGGACGAGCTGTACGAGCTGGGCGCCCGCGCCATCCTGGTCACCAACATCCACGCCTGCCGGCTGTGAGGCCGCTGCCAGGCCGGCGACACGGGGAAGGGACGTACGTCGGGCACCGGCCGGCGGGTGGCAGACTGGACGGGTGAGTCAAACCGCACCCGTGACGCTGCGCCCCCGCCGGATCCGGCTGGTCTGCTGGGTGTCGGCCGCCGCGCTGCTGGTCGTGTTCAGCCTGGTGGCCACGTCGCTGACCGGCCCGACCGGCGAGGGCTACGGCACCTTCCAGCGCGGCGACCAGCTCGCCATGATCGGCCTGGGCGTCCTCGGGGCGCTCGGCGTCCTGCTGTTCACCCGGCCCCGTGTGGAGGCCGACGGGCTCGGCGTGCGGGTGCGCAACGTGCTCGGTTCGTACGAGCTGCCCTGGGAGGTCGTGCGGGGGGTGCGCTTCGACCGGGGCGCGCCGTGGGCGAGCCTGGAGCTGCACGACGACGACCTGCTGCCGATGGTGGCCCTCCAGGCGGCCGACAAGGAGCTGGCGGTGGAGGGCGTGCGCGCCCTGCGCCGGCTGCACCGGGCCCATCTCGCGGCGCTGGCCGAGGGCGCGGCCGGGCGCTGACCCGCCGCGCTGCCCGTGGTGCCCGGTTTGGGGGCCGACCCGGCAAGGGTGTAGTGTTGCTGAGTCGACCAGACTGCCCGTGTTCCACGTGTGGGCAGTCCTGAAGCGGAGCGCCTGCTCCCACCCGAGTCGCCCCAGTCGGTGGCCGGGTCCCGGTCACCGGTTCCGGGCACGTCCCGGTCCCGGATGCGCGATCCTGTGATCGTGCCGACCGGTCGAGCGGGCCCTGGCGTGCGCCGGGGCCTTCTGCTTTCCGGGTCGGCCCCCACCACGGGGGCCGCGGGAGTCGGCCACCGCAGAGCACTCGACTCGAGGAGGCCCCATCAGCGTCGAACCACGCGTGAACGAGCAGATCCGGGCACGTGAGGTCCGACTGGTCGGTCCCGAGGGCGAGCAGGTGGGCATCGTCCCGCTTGAACGCGCCCTTCAGCTGGCCGCGGACGTCGACCTGGACCTGGTCGAGGTTGCGCCGATGGCGCGCCCGCCGGTGTGCAAGCTCATGGACTTCGGCAAGTTCAAGTACGAGAGCGCACTCAAGGCGCGCGAAGCGCGGCGTAACCAGCAGCAGACCGTCATCAAGGAGATGAAGCTCCGGCCGAAGATCGACCCGCACGACTACGAGACCAAGAAGGGTCACGTGGTGCGGTTCCTCAAGGCCGGCGACAAGGTCAAGGTGACGATCATGTTCCGCGGTCGGGAGCAGAGCCGCCCGGAGCTGGGTTACCGGCTCCTGCGTCGCCTCGAGTCCGAGATCACGGAGCTGGGCTACGTGGAGGCCGCCCCGAAGCAGGACGGCCGAAACATGATCATGGTTCTCGCTCCGCACCGGGCCGTCAAGGCCTCCGCGGTCGCCGCCACGGCGTCCCGCGGTGCACCCCGGGAGCGGGCGGCGGAGGAGTCCGCGGCCCCGGCGGCCGGCGAGACCCCGGCGGCCGGCGAGACCCCGGCGGCCGGCGAGACCGCAGCAGCCGGTGAGACCGGCACGACCGCCGACACCGGCGGTCAGTAACAGGGGAGAGACGTTCCACATGCCGAAGATGAAGAGCCACACGGGTATGGGCAAGCGGGTCAAGGTGACCGGCAAGGGCAAGATCGTCGCCGAGCAGGCCGGCAAGCGTCACCTGCTGGAGAAGAAGTCGTCCACCCGGACCCGGCGGCTGACCGGCACGGTCGAGCTGGCCAAGGCCGACACCAAGCGCATCAAGAAGCTGCTCGGCCGCTGACGCGCGCCACCTGAACCGAAGAAGGAGTTGAGATGGCACGCGTCAAGCGGGCTGTGAACGCCCAGAAGAAGCGTCGTACCCTGCTGGAGACCGCGAGCGGCTACCGCGGTCAGCGCTCCCGGCTGTACCGCAAGGCCAAGGAGCAGGTGCTGCACTCGATGCAGTACGCCTACCGGGACCGTCGCGACCGCAAGGGCGACTTCCGGCAGCTGTGGATCACCCGGATCAACGCGGGCGCCCGCGCCAACGGGATGACCTACAACCGGCTGATCCAGGGCCTGCGCCTGGCCGGCGTCGAGGTCGACCGCAAGATCCTCGCCGACCTGGCCGTCAACGACGCGGCGGCCTTCGCCGCGATCGTCGAGGTCGCCCGCGCCGCCGTGGCGGCCGAGGGCACCGGTGGCGCGGCGGCCCAGGCCGCCTGATCCGCCAGCACCCGACCGAGGCGCTCCCCGTGTCGTCCACGACGCGCGGCGGGCGCCTCGGTCGCGCTGTGGAGCCGCACACCATGCCCTTCACCCCGCGTACCCCCAGGGTCGTCGCCGCCCGCCGGCTGCACCGCCGCCGCGACCGCGACGCCGCCGGCCGGTTCCTCGCCGAGGGCCCGCAGGCCGTCCGGGAGGCCCTGGCCCGCCCCGGCACGGTCGCCGAGCTGTTCGGCACCCCGGCCGCCCTCGACCGGCACGCCGACCTGGCCGCCCGCGCCGCCGACGCCGACGTGCCGGTCTCCGGCGTCACCGACGACGCCCTCGCCGCGCTCGCCGAGACCGTCGCCCCGCAGGGCCTCGTCGCCGTCTGCCGGCACCTCGACGTGCCGCTGACCGAGGCCCTCGCCGCCGGCCCCCGCCTCGTGGCGGTGCTCGCCGGGATCCGCGACCCGGGCAACGCCGGCACGGTGCTGCGCACCGCCGACGCCGCCGGTGCCGGCGCGGTGGTCTTCGCCGGCGACGCCGTCGACCCCTACAACGGCAAGTGCGTGCGGGCCTCCGCCGGCAGCCTCTTCCACGTCGACGTCGTCCGCGCGCCGGACCCCCTCGCCGTGGTCGACGCGCTGCGGGCCGCCGGCCTGGCGGTCCTCGCCACCACCGGGTACGGCGACCGCGACCTCGACGACCTCGCCGACGCTGGCGCCCTCGCGGCGCCGACCGCCTGGCTGTTCGGCTCCGAGGCGCACGGGCTGCCCGACGAGCTGACCGCCGACGCCGACGCCCGGGTCCGGGTGCCCCTGCACGGGCGCGCCGAGAGCCTCAACCTGGCTGCGGCCGCCGCCGTCTGCCTGTACGCTTCAGCCAGAGCACTGCGCCGACGCCCCTGACGCGGCGTGGTCACACAGCAGGGAGTCGCCCGAGATGATGAACGCGCCACGGCGTTCGTTTAGCCAGCCCGCCGGTGTCGGCGGGCGGCGGGCCTGACCCTTCCCCTGCGCGAACTCCCACCGGCGGGCTGCGGCGAAGCCGCGCGTCCGTAGACTCGCCTCGCCGCCCGTGCAGGGCCGGCACCGCCGTGAGGAGTGCCCGTACGCCATGACCTACCGCAACGATCCGTACGACCCGAAGCAGGTCGCCCTGCTCGACCCGGACGCCCTGGCCGGTGCCGTGGCCGACGCCGAGCAGGCGTTCGCCGCCGCCGCCGACCCGGACGCGCTGACCGCGCTGCGCCCCGCGCACCTCGGCGACCGGTCCCCGGTCGCCCTGGCCCGCCGGGAGATCGGCGCCCTGCCGCCGGCCGCGAAGGCCGACGCCGGCAAGCGGGTCAACGAGGCCCGCCGCGCGATCGAGGCCGCCTACGCCGCCCGCGCCGAGATCCTCGACCGCGAGCAGGCGCAGCGGGTGCTGGCCACCGAACGGGTCGACGTCACCCTGCCCTACGACCGCCGCCCGCGCGGCGCCCGGCACCCGCTGAGCACCCTGATGGAGCAGATCAGCGACCTGTTCGTCGGGATGGGCTACGAGGTGGCCGAGGGTCCCGAGGTCGAGCTGGAGTGGACCAACTTCGACGCCCTCAACATCCCCGCCGACCACCCGGCGCGGGGCCTGATGGACACCTTCCACATCGCCCCGCCCGCCGGCGCGGAGGCCTCTGGGCTGGTGCTGCGCACCCACACCTCCCCGGTGCAGGCGCGCACCATGCTCGCCCGCAAGCCGCCGATCTACGTGGTCGTGCCCGGCCGGGTCTACCGCACCGACGAGCTGGACGCCACCCACGCGCCCGTCTTCCACCAGGTCGAGGGCCTCGTGGTCGACAAGGGCATCACCATGGCCCACCTGCGCGGCACCCTCGACCACTTCGCCCGCGCCATGTTCGGCGAGGGTGCGAAGACCCGCTGGCGGCCGCACTACTTCCCGTTCACCGAGCCGTCGGCCGAGTTCGACGTGTGGTTCCCCGAGCACCGCGACGGGCCGCGCTGGGTCGAGTGGGGCGGCTGCGGCATGGTCAACCCCCGGGTGCTGCGCGCCTGCGGGATCGACCCGGAGGTCTACTCCGGATTCGCGTTCGGCATGGGCATCGACCGCACCGTGATGTTCCGCCACGGGGTCAGCGACATGCGGGACATGGCCGAGGGCGACGTGCGGTTCACCCGCGCGTTCGGGGCCGGGGCGTAGACGGTGCGGGCACGAGACAACGAGACGGTGGTCTGAGAGTCATGCGAGTTTCTGTCAGTTGGCTGCGGGAGTACCTCGACCTTCCCGCCGACCTGCCCGCCGCCGACCTGGAGCAGGCGCTGGTCGACCTCGGCATCGAGGTCGAGTCGATCGTGGACCTGCGGGCCACGGTCACCGGCGCGCTGGTCGTCGGCGAGGTCCTCGACATCGAGGAACTGACCGGCTTCAAGAAGCCGATCCGGTTCTGCCGGGTCGACGTGGGCGCCGCCAACGGCACCGGCGAGCCGCAGGAGATCGTCTGCGGGGCGCGCAACTTCGCCCCCGGCGACCGAGTCGTGGTGATCCTCCCCGGCGGCGTGCTGCCCGGCGGCTTCGCCATCGGCGCGCGCAAGACGTACGGGCGCAACTCCCACGGCATGATCTGCTCCGCCAAGGAGCTGGGTCTGGGCGACGACCACTCGGGCATCATCGTGCTGCCCGAGGACACCCCCGGCAAGCCCGGCGACGACGCCCGCCCGGTCGTCGGCCTCGACGACGTGGTCGTCGAGGTGGAGATCACCCCCGACCGGGGGTACGCGCTCAGCGTCCGGGGCATCGCCCGGGAGCTGGCCCACGCCCTCGGCGTGCCGTTCCGCGACCCGGGGCTGGCACCCGCCCCCGGCGCGACGGCCGAGCCGGCGTACCCGGTCGAGGTCCGCGACACCGTCGGCTGCGACCGGTTCGCCGCCCGGATGGTGCGCGGCATCGACCCGACCGCCCCGACCCCCGGCTGGATGCGGCAGCGGCTCACCGTCGCCGGCATCCGCAGCATCTCCCTGCCGGTCGACATCACCAACTACGTGATGCTCGAACTGGGCCAGCCCATGCACGCCTTCGACGCCGCCCGGATCACCGGCCCGCTCGTCGTGCGCCGCGCCGGGGCGGGGGAGAAGGTGACCACCCTGGACGGGGTGACCCGCACCCTCACCGCCGAGGACATGGTGATCTGCGACGACACCGGGCCGATCTCGCTCGCCGCCGTGATGGGCGGCGAGACCAGCGAGGTCGTCGCGTCCACCACCGACGTGCTCTTCGAGGCCGCCCACTGGGACCCGGTGATGGTGGGCCGCACCGCCCGCCGACACAAGCTGTTCAGCGAGGCGGCGAAGCGCTGGGAGCGGGGCGTCGACCCGGCCGTGGCGCTGGTCGCCATCGAGCGGGCCGTCGCGCTGCTCACCGCCCACGCGGGCGGCGTCGCCGGGGCCGAGATCCTCGACCTCGACCACGTCCGGCCGCGTACCCCGGTCACCCTGCCGGCCGGCCTGCCGAGCCGGCGGGTCGGCGTCACCTACTCCCCGGAGCGGGTGGTCTCTCTGCTGGAGCAGGTCGGCTGCCACGTCACCCGGGGCACCGACCGGCTCGGCGAGGACCCGGGCACGGCCGGCGTGCCGGCCGCCGGCGGCGCGGACGTGCTCACCGTGGTCCCGCCGAGCTGGCGTCCCGACCTCACCGACCCGGCCGACCTGGTCGAGGAGGTGGTCCGCCTCGACGGGTACGACCGGGTGCCGTCGGTGCTGCCGACCGCGCCCCCCGGGCGGGGCCTGACCTGGCAGCAGCGCCGCCGCCGGGCCGTGGCCCGGTCGCTGGCCGAGCGCGGGTACGTGGAGGTGCTGGCCCACCCGTTCGTCGCGGGTGCGCTGGCCGACCTGCTCGGGTTGGGCGCCGACGACCCGCGCCGGGCGGCGGTGCGGGTGGCCAACCCGCTGTCGGAGGAGGAGCCGCTGCTGCGCACCACGCTGCTCGGCCCGCTGCTGGCGATCCTCAAGCGCAACCTCGGCCGGGGCCACCGCGACCTGGCCCTGTACGAGATCGGGGCGGTCTTCCACCCGCGCCCCGGCGCCGGCGCCCCGCCCGCCATGGGCGTGGACCGGCGGCCCACCGACGTCGAGTTCGCCGCCGCCGACGCGGTCGTGCCCGACCAGCCCCGGCACGTCGCCGTGGTGCTGACCGGGGACGTCGAGCCGGCCGGCTGGTGGGGCGCGGGCCGCCCGGCCGGCTGGGCCGACGCCGTCGAGGCCGGCCGGGCGGTGCTCGCCGCCGCCGACCTGCCCGCCGACCGGATCGAGGTGCGCTCCGCCGAGCACGCCCCGTGGCACCCCGGCCGCTGCGCCGAACTGCTGGTCGACGGGGTCGTGGTCGGGCACGCCGGCGAGCTGCACCCGGCCGTGCTGGCCGCGCTGGAGCTGCCGAGGCGCACCAGCGCCATGGAGCTGGACCTCGACGCGCTCCCCGCCGCCCCGGTCGCCCCGGCCCCGACGATCTCCGGCTTCCCGCCGGCCCTGATCGACGTGGCCCTCGTGGTGGACGAGCGGGTGCCGGCGGCGCAGGTGCAGCAGGCCCTCGTCGAGGGCGCCGGTGAGCTGCTGGAGGGCGTGCGGCTGTTCGACGTGTACGCCTCCGAGCAGCTCGGGGCGGGGCGGCGGTCGCTGGCGTACAAGCTGACGTTCCGCGCCCGCGACCGCACGCTGACGGTCGAGGAGGCGGTGGCGGCCCGAGACGCGGCGGTGGCCCGCGCGGCCGAGCGCTTCGGCGCCACCCTCCGCGGCGCCTGAGGTGCAAGCAGGGGCCCCCTCTTAACGCTTTCTGTATAGGAGGGGGCCCCTGCTAACCGCCCCGGACCGGCAACGGCTGGCCGGAATCGACCGGCCGGCGTCAGTGCTCCTCCGGGTCCAGTTCGCCGAGGGCGCGCAGCCGGGGCAGGTCGCGTACGGTGATGCGTCGGTAGTCGGTGTCCACCAGGCCGTCGGCCCGCAGCTCGCGCAGCGTCTTCTGGATGGACGTCTCCGCCGCCCCGCAGATCGTGGCCAGCTCCGGCTGGGTCAGCCGCACGTCGATGACCACTCCGTCGCGGCTGCGCCGGCCGTGCGTGCGGCACAGCTCGGCGATCACCCGGGCCACCCGGATCTTCACCGCGTACGAGGTGAAGTCGATCCGGCGGCGGTTGGACCAGCGCAGCCGGTCGGAGACCATCGCCGCCAGCTCGAGGGCGGCCTGCGGGTGCGCCCGCAGGAACTGGTTGAACCGGTCCCGGGAGACGACGCTGTAGACAGTGGGCCCGCAGGTGGTGACCGTCGCCGAGCGCGGCTTGTCGTTGAGGGCTGACATCTCGCCGACCAGGTCCCCGCCGACGCGCAGCGACAGCAGTGCGGCCCGCCCGTCGGGCACGCTGGCCGTCACCTTGGCCAGCCCCTCCTCCAGCAGCACCAGGTGCGACTCGCGAACGCCCTCGTGGATCAGGATCTGTCCGGCCGGCACCTGGCGTCGCACGCCTAGCGCGAGCAGTGCGGTGCGGGCCGGGGGTTCCAGCCTCCGCAGGAAGGTGCCGTACGGCCACTCGGCCGGGGGCAGTTCGTGGTGTCGCATCGACGACCTCGCACTCCTTGTCGGGCGGAAACCGTCGAAGCGTAGCCGTCCCTGCGCGTAGCGCGAGACCCCCGCGCGAATCAGGGCGACCGTCACGGCCTGGAGGGCCAGCACCACGAGTGTCTCGACCGGCGACCAGCCGGCGGCCAGCAGGAGTTCGGTCACGTCGTCCGTCATGCCTCCAGCACACCTGGCCTTGCCGCCCCGAATACCGGATCCGAGGGAGATGACCGGTGTCGGACAGATTTCGCCGGAAGCCGTACTTCTACGGGGTTCCGGCCGGCCGCCGCCGTTTCGATGTTTCCAGGCGGCCCGCCGGACGGAGGCGGGCCCGGTGACGAAGGGCGGCCAGGCGATGGACCATCCCGAGCGACGACTGCTGATCTCCGTGGACATGGAGAGTTACAGCCGGCGCGGAAACGTACTGCAGTACGAGGCACAGCAGGCGTTCCGCGAACTGCTGCACGCCGCCGCCGAAGCCGTCGGGCTGGACCGGGTGGCCTGGAGCACGCAGCGGGCCGGTGACGGGGAACTGGCGATCCTGCCACGGGACGTCTCGGAGTCGCGGGTGATCGGCCGTTTCGTGCCCGAGCTGAATCGGCGGTTGCGGGCGTACAACAGCAGCCGGCTGCCGGCGGCGCGGGTGCGGCTGCGGATCGCCGTCCACCAGGGACTCGTGCACCTCGACGGGGCGAACGGCTTTCCCGGCAGCGCCGTGGTGTTCGTCAGCCGGCTGTGCGACGCCGACCCCGTCCGGCGGGCGCTGGCGGCGTTCCGGGACGCGGGCGTCGCCCTGGTGGTCTCCAACGACATCTACCGCGACGTGGTGCTCGAGTATCCGGAGGAGATGCGGCCCGAGCGCTTCCGCCAGGTGCGGATCAGCAAGCCCGACAAGGGCTTCGACGAGTACGCCTGGCTCTGCGTGGTGGACGAGGACCTGTCGTTGGTGCCGGCGCTGGACAGGGACGGAAACGGGAACGGGCCGGACGATCCAGGGGGTGGTCCGGCCGAGGGTGGGGGAGGAGTGCCGGCAGTCCCGCCGCCGGGGCCGGTGCGCCCCGACTCCGGTGGCCGTGTGGCGCCAACGGATGGGATCAGCGTCAGGGACGTCCGGGTGCACGGGCCGAACGCGATCGGACCCGGGGCGACGGCGATCGGCTCGGTCGGCCGGGACGCGATCCTCGGCCGGGGCGGGGGCGATCGGTGAATGGATCGCCCCCGTGGCCCGTGCCCCGGCAGGCCGGCGACAACGACGGTTCCGGCGGGTCGCTGCCGGGTCCGGACGGCAACCACGGTGAGCCTTCCGGCGGCGCGATGTTCCCCGACACCGAGGGATGGCGGGGCGACTCCGGTGGCGGCCCGGTGATCCCAGAGCGAGCAGGGTCGGCAGAAGCAGCAGAAGCGGCGGAACCGGTGCAGGATGGGGAGCCCGACGAATTGCTGGCCGACGAGCCGGAGGAGACGCCGGATCCCGGGGACATCCTCGCCCGGCTCGCGTCCCTGCTCGGGCCCTCGTCCACGATCGGTGTCGGCGACGTGTGGGTGCGGGGCCAGAACGCCACCGGGCCCGGGTCGACGGCCATCGGCACGCTGAACATCACGACGGCGCGGACGGACGGCAGCAGCCGGACCTGGGCCGAGACGCTCACCGGTACGTGGGTGCGGCAGCTGGCCGACGGGTACGCCCCGGCACCGAGCGACCCGCAGCTCGACGGGCACCTCAAGCAGCGTCACCTGGTCTGCCTGTCGGGGCCTGCCGGCACCGGCCGGCACGCCGCCGTGTGCCTGTCCTCGGCCCGCCGGCACGGCTTCGACCGGGTCGCGGTGCTGCATGCGGAGCAGCCGACCGACCTCCTGCTCCCCGACACCCCGTGGCGCGACGGGCACGGCTACGTGTGGCGGCTCGCCGAGGCGGCCGTGCGGGACCTGGATGGCATGGCCCTGGTCGGGCTGGCCGCCCGGGCCGAGGCGAAGGGGGTCACCCTGGTCTTGGTCGGCGACTTCGACCGCCGCGACCAGGAACTGGCCGGCCATCTGGTGGAGCACCGGCCCGCCGCCCCCGCCGACGTGTTCCGGGCCCAGCTGCGCCGCCAGCTCAGGGGGCGCTGCGTCGGCTGGTGCACCCCCGGCTGCCTCGGTGACTGTATCGACGGCTACGTCGAGGACGAGTGCGTCGCAAATCCGTTGCTGGCCGCTCACCTGGCCGGCGGCCCCCGGCCCGGCGAGGTGGTCCGCCTGGCGGAGCTGCTGGCCCGCACCGCGCCCCGGGGCGCGGAACTCACCGAGCGGCTGGAGCGCCTGCTTCCCCGCCAGCTGCGGGAGCGGGCGGCCCGCGTCCTCGCCGCCGCCGACGGCGGCGACACGCCTCCCTGGGACGTCGACCGGCGGCGCGCGTTCCGGCTCGCCTGCGCGGTGTTGGCCGGGCAGCCGGTGGCCGAGATCCACGCCGCGGCCGGGGCGCTGGCCGCACCGGGGCTGGCCGGTGGCGGGCTGGGACCGGTGCGGGACCCGGGCGGCGTCGTGGGCCTGCCGCCGGACGGCGGCGCGGCACCGGGGTTCCCGTTCGCCGGTTCGCCGCCCGCCCCACCGCCCGCCGGCGGGGCGGGCGGGGTGCTCGACGCGTTGCTCGGCCCGGTCCTGCGGGAGGCGGTGCTGGTGGTCGACGACGACCGGGTGCCGGGCGGGCGGCGCATCGAGTTCGCTCCGGGCAACGACCCGCTGCGGCGCAGCCTGTTGGAGGTCGCCTGGGCGGACTGGTGGCTGCCGGAGCAGTTGCTCGGCTGGCTGGGCGGCCTCGTGCGGGACGGCACCCCCGGGGTTCGGCAGGCCGCCGCCGGGGCGGTCGGCTGGTCGGCGGCGCATGGAGTGCACGCCGCGCTGCGCACGGTGGACCAGCTCGCCCGGGAACGCCGGGCCGGGGTCCGGCAGGCCGCCGCCATCGCGCTGGTCGGCATGGCCATGCAGCCGGAGCTGCGTCAACGCGTCCGAATCGAGCTGGACCGGTGGGCGGCCGGCGGGGCGGCGCACCTGCGCGACACCGTCGCGCGGGCGTACGCGCTGGGCCTGGCCCGACTCTGGCCCGAAACCGCCCTGGTGCAGCTACGCCGGGTGGCCGAGGCGCGCATGCAGCGGCGGAACAACTCTGTGGTACGCGGCCTGGTGGAGGTGTACGTCGGCGGCCACGCGGCCAGCGTGCTGCCGGCGCTGGCGCAGTGGGCCGTAGCCGAGGACGAGCCGGAGGTGCGGCTGCACGCCGGCCGGGCGCTGCGGGTGCTCGCCGACCGGTGGGCCCCCGCCCCCCGGGAACGCTGGCCTGAGCTGCTCGACCTGGCCCGCGCGGGCACGGTGCGGATGTCGGACCTGGCCACCTGCTGGGCGACGGCGCTCAGCGTGCCGGGGACCGCGTACCGAGCTTGGCGGACGCTCGGCTTCTGGCTCAACCGGGCCGAGGGGCACCCCGAGGTTGCCGACCTCTGCCTGCGCCTGATCAGCCTGGTGGTCACGGGGCGTGAGCCGCTGCGGCACCGGCTGGACCACCAGCACCGGCACGTCTGGGGCCCCCTGATGCAACACAACACCCTGCTGGACCACGTACGACGCCTGATCGACGAGGACCCCTCATGAGCACTCGGTACATTCCCCGTCCGTCGGCGCAACGACGCTGGTGGCAGATCCTGCTCTCGCTGTTCGGGCCGGCGCCCGTGAGTCCGCCGCCCGCGCCGACCCTGCTGCCGCTGCCGCCGCCGGCACCCCCGCAGGTGGTCACCTACCGCCTAGACGCGCCGGAGCCGATCCTGGTGCCGGCCCGGGGAGACGCGTTCGACTTCCGCCTGTTCGCCGTCTACAGCTGGCGGGCGCAACACATGGGCGCCGAGGTGTTGCGCCAGCGCGCGGAGAGCTACCTCGCGTGGGCCGCCGGGGTCGTCCGGGAGCGGGCCGTCGACCTGGCCCGGGCGCATGAGCCGCACCGTTCGCACGAGCTGGAGCGGGCGCTGAACGACCTGTTGGTGGGTCAGCACTGGCCCCGGGACGAGAGCCGGCCGCACTTCACGGTGCAGGTGCGGGTGAGCCCGGACGAGCGGGTCCGGGAGCGGCTGCGCCCGTACTGGGAGGAGCGGATCAGGCTGGAGTGCGACCACGAGCTGCAGCAGATCCGGGCCCGTCACACCGACGAGCTGACCCGCCAATGGTGCCAGGTGTTGCAGGCGCTGGAGGGCGACCCGGTCACCGCGCACGCCGCCCGCCTGGCGGGGGAGCAGTTCGCCGAGGTCTTCCGTCGTTATGTCGCCGAGCGCCGGGAGGCGGTGCCGGAGCTGCTCGACCTGCTGCGGGAGGCGGTGCGCGGGCACAACGACCTCGGCCTGGGGCCGTCGGAGTACACCGAGGCGTGGGACGCCGCGCTGCGGACGTACGCGCGGCAGCACGGCATCGACCAGGGGGCGAACTGACCGGCCTCCTTCCCGGCACTCCTCCGCCGGGAAGGAGGTCTCCCCGGCCAGTGGCAGCCGTCACCTTAAGGTCATGCAGCGCGCTGTATGACCTTGCGGTCCGACGTGACAAGCCGGTAACCTTCTCTGCATAGTCATGCGGAGGTTAGAATGGGTATCCGAGTTGCGGTCGCCGGGGCGAGCGGCTACGCCGGGGGCGAGCTGCTGCGCCTGATCGCCGGCCATCCCGAGCTCGACCTGGTCACCGCCACCGCGCACAGCCAGGCCGGCGCGCCGGTCACCGCCGTACACCCGCAGCTCGTCGGGCTGGACCTGGTGTTCGCGGCGACCGACCCGGCGGCCCTGGCCGACGCGGACCTGGTCTTCCTGGCCCTGCCGCACGGCGAGTCGGCGGCGCTGGCCGCCGCTCTGCCGGAGTCGGTCCGGGTGGTCGACCTGGGCGCGGACCACCGGCTGCGCGACGCCGCCGCCTGGTCACGCTACTACGGCGGCGACCACGCGGGGGCCTGGGTCTACGGCCTGCCCGAGCTGCCCGGCCAGCGCGCGCGGATCGCCGCCGCGACCCGGGTGGCCAATACCGGCTGCTACGCCGTGGCCACCACCCTCGCGCTCGCCCCGCTGGTCGCTGCCGGCGCGGTCGCGCCCGCCGACGTGGTCGTGGTCGCCGCCTCCGGCACTTCCGGCGCCGGCCGGGCCGCCAAGGCGCACCTGCTCGGCAGCGAGGTGATGGGCGACCTGTCGCCCTACAAGGTCGGCGCCCACCAGCACGTGCCGGAGATCAAGCAGGCCACCGGCGCGGTCAGCCTGTCCTTCACCCCCGTCCTCGCGCCGATGCCGCGCGGCATCCTCGCCACGGTCACCGCCGTGCCGGCCGGCGACGCCGACCCCCGGGCGGTCCTCGCGCGGGCGTACGCGGACTCCCCGTTCGTGCATGTGCTGCCCGAGGGGAGTTGGCCGCACACCGCCGCCACCCTCGGCGCCAACTCCTGTCACCTTCAGGCGGGTGTCGACGTCGACTCTGGCCGGGTGATCGTGGTCAGCGCCATCGACAACCTCGGCAAGGGCGCCGCCGGCCAGGCCGTGCAGTGCGCCAACCTGATGCTCGGGCTCCCGGAGACCACGGGCCTGTCCACGTTCGGAGTAACCCCATGACCGTCACCACACCACGAGGGTTCCGGGCGGCCGGCGTGGCCGCCGGCCTCAAGAGCGGCGGCGCCAGCGACGTCGCCCTCGTCGTCAACGACGGCCCCGACGCCGGGATAGCCGGGGTCTTCACCGCCAACCGGGTCAAGGCCGCCCCCGTGCTCTGGACCCGGCAGGTCGTCCGGGGCGGGGTGGCCCGGGCCGTGATCCTCAACTCCGGCGGGGCGAACGCCTGCACCGGCCCGGCCGGCTTCCAGGACACCCACGCCACCGCCGAGCACACCGCCGCCGCGCTCACCTCGGCGAGCCCCCGGCTGCGGCTCGGCGCCGGTGACGTGGCGGTCTGCTCCACCGGCCTGATCGGCGAGCGGCTGCCGATGGACAAGCTGCTGCCCGGCGTACGCGCCGCGATCCGTGCCCTGTCCCGCGACGGCGGCGCGGCGGCGGCCCAGGCGATCATGACCACCGACACCCGGCCGAAGACCACGGTGGCGGCCGGCAGCGGCTGGACCGTCGGCGGGATGGCCAAGGGCGCCGGCATGCTGGCCCCGGCCATGGCGACCATGCTGTGCGTGCTCACCACCGACGCGGTGGCCGGGCCGGCGGCACTCGACGCCGCGCTGCGCGCCGCCTGCCGGGTCACCTTCGACCGGGTCGACTCCGACGGTTGCATGTCCACCAACGACACCGTGCTGCTGCTGTCCAGCGGCGCGTCCGGCGTCGAGCCCACCGAGGCCGAGCTGACGGCGGCGGTCACCGCCGCCTGCCACGACCTGGCCCAGCAGCTGATCGCCGACGCGGAGGGCGCCAGCAAGCAGATCGCCATCGACGTCGTCGGCGCGGCCGACGAGGACGACGCGGTCGAGGTGGGCCGGTCGGTGGCCCGCAACAACCTGGTGAAGACGGCGCTGTTCGGCAACGACCCGAACTGGGGCCGCATCCTCGCCGCCGTCGGCACCACCGCCGCCGCGTTCGAGCCGGACGCCCTCGACGTCGCCGTCAACGGTGTCTGGGTGTGCCGCTCCGGCGCCGCCGCCGAGGATCGGTCCAAGGTGGACCTCACCGGGCGTGACGTCACCATCCGCATCGATCTGCACGCCGGGGACGCCCAGGCCACCGTGTGGACCAACGACCTGTCCCACGCGTACGTGCACGAGAACTCGGCGTACTCGACGTGAGCGCCGCCGACGACCTCGCCCGGGCCCAGGCGCGGGCCGAGACGCTGATCGAGGCGCTGCCCTGGTTGGTCCGCCTGTCCGGGGCCACCCTCGTGGTCAAGTACGGCGGCAACGCCATGATCGACCCCGCGCTCCAGCGGGCGTTCGCCGCCGACATGGTCTTCCTGCGCTACGTCGGCATCAGGCCGGTCGTCGTGCACGGCGGCGGCCCGCAGATCTCGGCGATGCTCGGGCGGCTCGGCATCGACAGCGAGTTCCGTGGCGGCCTGCGGGTCACCACCCCCGAGGCGATGGACGTGGTCCGGATGGTGCTGGTCGGCCAGGTCGGCCGCGAGCTGGTCGGGCTGATCAACGCGCACGGCCCGTTCGCCGTCGGCCTCTCCGGCGAGGACGCCGGCCTGTTCACCGCCGTGCGCCGCCCGGCGTACGTGGACGGGCAGGCCGTCGACGTCGGCCAGGTCGGCGACGTCGAGTCGGTGAACACGTCGGCGGTGACCGACCTGATCGCGGCCGGCCGCATCCCGGTGATCTCGACCGTCGCGCCGGACGCCGACGGGGTGCTGCACAACCTCAACGCCGACACGGCCGCCGCCGCCCTGGCGATCGCCCTCGGCGCCCGCAAGCTGATCGTCCTCACCGACGTGCCGGGCCTCTACGCCAACTGGCCGGACACCGACAGCCTGGTCAGCGAGATCACCGCCGACGAGCTGGCGCAGCTGCTGCCGTCCCTGGAATCGGGGATGGTCCCCAAGATGGAGGCGTGCCTGCGGGCGGTGCGCCACGGGGTGCCCGCCGCGCACGTCGTCGACGGTCGGGTCGCCCACTCCACGCTGCTTGAGGTCTTCACCTCGGAAGGATTCGGAACCATGGTGATTCCGTCATGAGTCAACTGGTGGAGCGCTGGCGACAGTCGCTGATGGACAACTACGGCACGCCGCCGCTGGCGCTGGTCTCCGGCTCCGGCGCCGTCGTGGTCGACGACGCCGGCCGCGAGTACGTCGACCTCCTCGGCGGCATCGCCGTCAACGCCCTCGGCCACGCCCACCCGGCCGTGGTGGCCGCCGTGTCCCGGCAGGTCGCCACGCTCGGGCACGTGTCCAACCTGTTCGTCGCCGAGCCGCCGGTGGCCCTCGCCGAGCTGCTGCTGGCCCTCGCGGGCCGTCCCGGCCGGGTCTTCTTCGCCAATTCCGGCGCGGAGGCCAACGAGGCCGCGTTCAAGCTGTCCCGGCTCACCGGCCGCTCGCACGTGGTCGCCACGGTCGGCGGGTTCCACGGCCGCACCATGGGCGCGCTCGCGCTCACCGGGCAGCCCGCCAAGGCGGACCCGTTCCGTCCGCTGCCCGGCGACGTCACCCACGTCCCGTACGGCGACGCGGCGGCGCTGGAGGCGGTGGTGACCGACGCGACGGCCATGGTCATCCTGGAGCCGGTGCAGGGCGAGAACGGCGTCGTCGTCCCGCCCGCCGGCTATCTCGCGCAGGCCCGGCGGATCACCGCCCGGCACGGCGCGCTGCTGGTGCTCGACGAGGTGCAGACCGGCGTCGGCCGCACCGGGCACTGGTTCGCCCACCAGGCCGACGGCGTCGAACCCGACATCGTCACCCTCGCCAAGGGCCTCGGCGGCGGCCTGCCGATCGGCGCCTGCCTGGCCTTCGGCCCCGCCGCCGAGTTGCTGCGCCCCGGCTCGCACGGCACCACCTTCGGCGGCAACCCGGTCAGCTGCGCCGCAGCCCTCGCGGTGGTGTCCACCATCGCCAGCGAGGGGCTGCTCGACCACGTCAAGCGGGTCGGCGAGCGGCTGCGCCGGGGCGTCGAGGAGCTCGGCCATCCCCTCGTCGCGCAGGTGCGCGGCGCGGGCCTGCTGCTCGGGATCGTGCTCACCGCCGACGCCGCCGGCCCGCTCGCGGCGGCCCTGCGCGACGCCGGGTTCCTGGTCAACCCGGTGCAGCCGGGCGTGGTCCGGCTCGCCCCGCCGCTGATCCTCACCGTCGAGCAGGCCGACGCGTTCCTGGCCGCCCTGCCCGCCGCCCTCGACGCCGCCACCGGAGGCCGCTGAATGCCCCGCCACCTGCTGCGCGACGACGACCTCTCGCCCGCCGAGCAGGCCGCCGTGCTCGACCTTGCCGCCCGGATGAAGGCCGAACGGTTCGCCCACCGGCCGCTGGCCGGGCCGAGGTCGGTGGCGGTGCTGTTCGACAAGCAGAGCCTGCGCACCCGGATCTCCTTCGACGCCGGCATCGCCGAGCTGGGCGGCCACCCCCTCGTGGTGGACACCCAGGTCACCCACTTCGGCCGGGGCGAGACCCTCGCCGACGCCGGCCGGGTGCTCTCCCGGTACGTGGCCGCGATCGTGCTGCGCACCCACGGCGACGACCGCATCGCCGAGGTCGCCGCCGGGGCCAGCGTCCCGGTGATCAACGCCCTCACCGACGGCTTCCACCCCTGCCAGCTCCTCGCCGACCTGCTCACCGTCCGCGAACGGTGCGGCGGCACGCACGGCCGCACCCTGGCGTACGTGGGGGATACGGCCAACAACATGGCCCAGTCGTACCTGCTGGCCGGGGCGAGCGCCGGCATGCACGTGCGCGTCGCCGGCCCCGACGGGTTCGACCCCGACCCCGAGGTGCTGGCCCGGGCGGAGGAGATCGCCGCCGGCACGGGCGGGTCGGTGCGCGTGCTGCGTGACCCGGTCGCCGCCGCCCGCGACGCCGACGTGCTGGCCACCGACACGTGGACCTCGATGGGGCAGGAGGACGACGGGCTGGACCGGATCACCCCGTTCCTGCCGTACCAGGTCAACAAGGCGCTGCTCGCGCACGCCGCGCCGGGCGCGATCGTGCTGCACTGCCTGCCCGCGCACCGGGGCGAGGAGATCACCGACGAGGTGCTCGACGGCCCGGCCAGCGCCGTGTTCGACCAGGCGGAGAACCGGCTGCACGCGCAGAAGGCGGTGCTGACGTACCTGCTGGAGCAGCCGGCATGACCGCGCCGCTGACCCGCGCCGCCCGGCACGCCCGCATCGTCGAGCTGATCCGCGACAAGGCGGTCCGCTCGCAGACCGAGCTGGCCGACCTGCTCGCCGGCGACGGCGTCGCCGTCACCCAGGCCACCCTGTCGCGGGACCTCAAGGAACTCGGCGCGGTCACCGCCCGCGGCGGCGACGGTCGTCCCGTGTACGTCATCCCGGAGGACGGCCACCGGCCCCTGCGCGACGCCGAGGCCGCCCCGGCGCGGCTGATCCGGCTGCTGCGGGAACTGCTCAACGAGGTCGACTCCAGCGGCAACATCGCCGTGCTGCGCACCCCGCCGGGCGCAGCCCACTACCTGGCCAGCGCGTTGGACCGGGCGGGCCTGCCCGAGGTCGTCGGCACCATCGCCGGCGACGACACCATCCTCGTGGTGGCCCGCGAGGCCGTCGGCGGGGCCGCGCTGGGCGAGAAGCTCACCGCGTGGTCCCGCCGCGAAGAGAGCGTCGAAGGGAACAGCACACCATGACCGAGCGGGTCGTCCTCGCGTACTCGGGAGGGCTGGACACCTCCGTCGCGATTCCCTACCTGGCCGAGCAGACCGGCGCCGAGATCGTCGCCGTGGCGGTGGACGTCGGGCAGGGCGGCGAGAGCCTCGACGCCATCCGGCAGCGCGCCCTGGACTGCGGTGCCGTCGAGTCGGAGGTGGTCGACGCGCGCGACGAGTTCGCCGCCGGGTACTGCCTGCCGGCGCTGCGCGCCAACGCCCTCTACATGGACCGGTACCCGCTGGTCTCCGCGCTGTCCCGGCCGCTGATCGTCAAGCACCTCGTCGCCGCGGCCCGCAGGCACGGCGGCACGATCGTGTCGCACGGCTGCACCGGCAAGGGCAACGACCAGGTGCGTTTCGAGGTCGGCCTCGGCGCGCTCGCCCCCGATCTGAAGATCATCGCCCCGGCCCGGGACTTCGCGTGGACCCGAGACAAGGCGATCGCCTTCGCCGAGGAGCGGGGCCTGCCGATCGACGTGTCGGCCAGGTCGCCGTACTCGGTCGACCAGAACCTGTGGGGTCGGGCCGTCGAGACCGGCTTCCTGGAGGACATCTGGCACGCCCCGGTCGAGGACCTGTACGCGTACACGTCCGACCCGGCGCAGGAACGCGACCCCGACGAGGTCGTCATCACGTTCGACGCCGGCGTGCCGGTGGCGATCGACGGCGAGACCGTCACCCCGTACCAGGCGATCCTGGAGCTCAACCGGCGGGCCGGCGCGCAGGGCGTCGGCCGGCTCGACATGGTCGAGGACCGGCTCGTCGGCATCAAGAGCCGCGAGGTGTACGAGGCACCCGGCGCCATCGCGCTGATCACCGCCCACCAGGAGCTGGAGGCGGTCACCGTCGAACGCGACCTCGCCCGGTTCAAGCGGGGCGTCGACCAGCGTTGGGGTGAGCTGGTCTACGACGGCCTGTGGTTCTCCCCGCTGAAGCGGGCCCTGGACGCGTTCATCGACGACGCTCAGCGGCAGGTCAGCGGCGAGGTGCGGCTGGTGCTGCACGGCGGCCGGGCCACCGTCGCCGGCCGGCGTTCCGAGGCCAGCCTGTACGACTTCGGGATGGCCACCTACGACACCGGCGACACGTTCGACCAGTCCCTGGCGAAGGGATTCGTGCAGCTGTGGGGCCTGCCGAGCAAGCTGGCCGCCGCGCGGGACGCCCGATTGGGAGGCTGCTGACCGTGGGAACGACAATGGGCGGCGTGGACGACAAGAGCCTCACCGAGAACAGCGCCGCGACCAACCGTACGAGCCTGTGGGGTGGCCGCTTCGCGGGCGGCCCCTCCGAGGCGCTGGCCCGGCTGTCGGTCAGCGTGCAGTTCGACTGGCGCCTGGCCCCGTACGACATCGCCGGTTCCCGCGCGCACGCCCGGGTCCTCGCGGGCGCGGGCCTGCTCGACCCCGAGGAACTGGGGAAGATCCTGGCGGCCCTGGACGACCTGGAGGCCGCCTGCGCCTCCGGGGCGTTCCGGCCCACCGTCGACGACGAGGACGTGCACACCGCCCTGGAGCGGGGGCTGCTGGAGCGCCTCGGCAGCCTCGGCGGCAAGCTGCGCGCCGGCCGGTCCCGCAATGACCAGGTCGCCACCGACCTGCGGCTCTACCTGCGCGACCACGCCCGGGGCGTGGCCGGTCGCCTCGTCGAGCTGGCCGAGGCCCTGACCGAGCAGGCCGCCCGGCACGTCGACACGGCCGCGCCGGGGATGACCCACCTCCAGCACGCCCAGCCCGTCACCTTCGGGCACTGGCTGCTGGCCCACGTGCAGCCGCTGCTGCGCGACCTGGAGCGGATGCGCGACTGGGACCACCGCACGGCGGTCAGCCCGCTCGGCGCGGGCGCGCTCGCCGGTTCCGGGCTGCCGCTGGACCCGGTGGCCGTCTCCAAGGAGCTGGGCTTCCGCACGTCCTTCGCCAACTCGATGGACGCCGTCGCCGACCGCGACTTCGTCGCCGAGTTCCTCTTCGTCACCGCGCTGATCGGGGTGCACCTGTCCCGCCTCGGCGAGGAGGTGGTGCTCTGGACGTCGCAGGAGTTCGGCTGGGTCGAGCTGGACGACGCCTTCGCCACCGGCTCGTCGATCATGCCGCAGAAGAAGAACGCGGACATCGCCGAGTTGGCCCGGGGCAAGTCCGGCCGGCTCGTCGGCGGGCTGATGGCCGTGCTCACCATGCTCAAGGGCCTGCCCATGACGTACGACCGGGACATGCAGGAGGACAAGGAGCCGGCCTTCGACGCCGTCGACACCCTGGAACTGCTGCTGCCGGCCCTCGCGGGGATGATCTCCACCATGACGGTACGCGTCGACCGCCTCGTCGCCGCCGCCCCCGTGGGCTTCTCCCTGGCCACCGAGGTCGCCGACTGGCTGGTCCGGCGCAACGTGCCGTTCCGCGACGCGCACGAGATCACCGGCAAGCTGGTGGCGCTCTGCGCGGTCCGCGACTGCGCCCTCGACGAGGTCTCCGACGCCGACCTGGCGGCGGTCAGCGAGCACCTCGACCCGTCGGTGCGCGACGTGCTGTCGGTGCGGTCGGCCCTGGCCGCCCGGATCACCCCCGGCTCCACCGGCCCGGGGCCGGTCGCCGACCAGCTCGCCACCGCCGCCGACCAGCTGACGAGCTGGCGGGAGTGGGCCGCCGAAACCGTCGTGCCCCGCTGATCTCCCACGTCACGCCGAAGGCCCTCCGGCAGCACTCCGGGGGGCCTTCGGCCACCTTCCCACCGATGCCCGCCCGCTCGCCAAGTGCAAGATCGGCGCGCAGTGGGGGAGCGGGCGGGGTGCGGCGGAGGCTGGGCGTGGTGCGGGCGCGGGTGAGCGCGCTCGATCAGGGAAAGTGTGGGATCGTCACGACGCCGATGCCCCTGTTTCCGGGAACGAGCACGATCTTGCGCGCCAGCCTTCGTAGCTCGTCCGGAGGCGCGCCCGCAGCATTCTCCGAAACAGTGGTCGAGCGGCAGTGGATCAGGCGCGCGGACCAGTCTGCCGGGCGAGGTGGACGAAGGACCGCCAGGCGGTGGGGGTGAAGTGGAGGGTGCCGCCGTCGCGGTCCTTGGTGTCGCGGACGAGCACGACCTCGGCCAGATTGTCGGCGACCTCGACGCAGTCGGTGTTTCCGCTGCGGGTGGCCTTGTGCCAGGTTGCGCTGCTCAGGTCCATGACGTCGCCACTTCCTTGAGGAGTTCGATCGACTGTCGGTGAGACAGTGCTTCGTTCCGAACCATTTCCCACCTGGACAAGAGGGTAGCCAGTTCGCCTTCTGCGTCTGTCACTGCGCCGGTGAGCTGATTCTCCATGCTTCCCACCCATCCGCCGTCCGACCCTCTGGCCAGGGCAAATGGGCCGGACATGCCGACGTGCATGCTGACCTGGAGCGGAATGACGTGGATGCTGACCTGTGGACGCTCGGCGCAGGCCACCAGGTGCTCCACCTGCTGGGCGATGATTCCGCGAAAGCTCTCGTCCCGACGGTGGAAGATCCCCTCGTCGAGGACTGCCACGAGTTGGGGCGGCTCGGGTTGCGCCAGGATCGCCTGGCGTTCCATTCGCGCCGCGACGCGCTTGTCCACCGTCTCGTCGCTGAGCAGGCCATCGCAGCGGATCACCGCACGGGCGTAGTGCTCGGTCTGAAGGAGAGCCGGAATCAGCGTGGGGTGGAAGCAGCGGAGCTGCCTCGCGGTGCGCTCGGCGTCCAGCCACGGACGGAACCACGACGGCTGGGCCTCCCGTTCGGCGATTCTCAACAGGGCGATGAGCAGCCCACCGGAATTGAGGACCTCGTCGGCGCGTGCGAGGAACAACCGATCGTACGGTCGGCTTCCCGTCTCGACCGCGGAGACCATCGACGGCGAGTAGTGCACCCGCTTGCCGAACTCCTCCTGGCTCAGGCCGGCGGCGATCCGCAGGCGACGAAGCTGAGCTCGGATCAGGTCCGCCGTCGGCTCCTCCACAGTCCCTCCACAATCTCGGCGTGCTCATCACGGGGCATTCGCTGACAGGGCCCAGGCTGCTCTCCGGCCCCACCATCAGGCACGATGACTTCCGACCGTAGTGGTCTTCTCACCACACTGTCACTCGTTGCTGGCCCGTGCCCGGCCGAACCACCGGGTGTTTCTGCGGGCCGTCCGGCGAATGGGAGGAAGTGACGTGTCGATCCGACGGTTTCCTTGCGGGAGAAGGCCGAGCCGGCACCGACGACCCCTGGAGTGGCCGTCGCGTCTCTCGCCACCGGTCGCGCCCCCTGCTCCGGCGGTGTCGGTGGCCGGTCACGGGGCCGGCTCGCCCGACTGGCTGTGCCGGCGGTGCGCGCTGCCCTGGCCGTGCCCCGAGCTGCGGGCGATGCCCGAGCCGGCGACACCCGACCTGCTCGCGGTGGTCTCGGCCGTGACGACGGCCGCGATCCGCGACCTGCGGGGCCGCCCGGGCGGCCCCGATCCGATCGAGGTGGTACGGCGGTTCCTCTGGTGGCTGCCGGTCAGCCGCGACGAGGCCCGCGCGATCGCCCTGCGGATGCGCTGATGGTGCGCCGGACGATCCCGCACGTGCCGATGCGTCCGCTGTGGCGGTGCCGCAACTGCGGCGCGGAGTGGCCCTGTCAGCCGGCCCGCCTGGGCCTGCTGGTCGAGTTCCGGGGCGATCGGACCGCCCTGCTGTTCTACCTGGCCCAGCTCATGGTCGAGGCGCGCGCCCAGCGCGCCCAGCTCGCCCAGCTCCACCCCGAGCGCGCCCCCGACCTGCACGAACGCTTCATCAACTGGGCCCGGGCCCGGGGTGACGCCAGGCCCCGCCCCGACGGGGAGCCGGACCGCTGACCACCCCCCGACGCCGGGGTCAGGCCGGCGTCGGGGGGCGCTCGCGGCGGGGCAGCTTCGCCACCACCGCCTCGTACGAGGTGTCCACCGCCTCGCGCAGCTCGTCGTCGTCGATCGCCCCGGCCAGCCGCAGGCTGTTCCAGCCGAACCGGCCGACGTGGGAGGAGGCGACGGCGTCGCCGGGGAACCGGTGCAGCCACTCGTCGGCCAGCTCCCGGGTGGGGCCGCACTTGAGGCCCACCCGGTCGGCGGACTCGGGGCCGAGGAAGGCGAAGATCCTGCTGCCGACCTTCGCCACGACCTCGGCGTCCCACGGCTGGTCGAGCCACGCGCCGGGCTTGCCCAGGCAGTACGCCATCAGTTCCGCGCGGTCCATCACGCCTCCCCGTCGTTGTGGTCGCCGGTGTGCGGGTCGTCGCCGACCCGGCCGGCGAGTCGTTCGTAGCGTTGCCGGGCGGCCTGCGCCGAGCCGAGCCCCAGCCCGTGGGCGACCGCCTGCCAGGTCAGCCCCCGGTCGCGGGCGAGCCGCAGCAGGCCGGCCTCCAGCGCGTCCACCTCGGCGCGCAGGTGCGGGACGAGGGTGAGCGCGGCGACCAGGTCGGTCGAGTCGATCGGCTCCTCCCCGTCGGCCGGCTCCGCGCCGCCGGCGGCCAGCGCGGTCACCAGGGCCACCGCCTCGTACGGGTCCAGCACGTGCGGGTGGGCGTAGCGGCGGCGGCGCGTGTCGTCGCCCGCGTGGCGCTCGGCGATGCGGGTCAGCGCGGCGTGGGTGCGGTGCGCCCGTGCCCGCCCCGGATCGGGCGCGGCGAACGGCTCCTGCGGTTCCAGGATCATGCGCCGATCGCACCACCTGAACGATCCGTTGTCAACGGAATGTTGGTGGCTAGGTGGTGATCGACTCCATGTCGGCGACATGGGGTGGTCCCAGCTCGGGGAAGCCGCCATGTCGCCGACATGGTGACGGCCAGCCCAGCCCAGCCCAGCCCGGCAGGGCGGGTCGGGACTGGGTAGGGTCGGGCTCATGTCGTACCCCGACGTGGGTGTCGCCGGGGTGGCCGAGCTGCTCGCCGGGCCCGTCGTGCCGGCCGCGCGGGGGCTGCTCGGCTGCCGTCTCTCGGCCGGCGGGGTCACCGTGCGGATCACCGAGGTCGAGGCGTACGCGGGCACCGCCGGCGATCCCGCCTCCCACGCCCACCGGGGGCGCACCCCGCGCAACGCCGTGATGTTCGGCCCGGCGGGACACGCCTACGTCTACTTCACCTACGGCATGCACTGGTGCGTGAACGTGGTGACCGGGCCGGAGGGGGAGGCCTCGGCGGTGCTGCTGCGGGCCGGCGAGGTGGTCGAGGGCGTCGAGGTCGCGCGGTCCCGCCGCACCGCCGTACGCCGGGATGTCGACCTGGCGCGCGGCCCGGCCCGGCTCTGCGCCGCCCTCGGCATCGACCGCACGCTGTACGGCCGCTACCTGCTCGGCGACGGGCCCGTGCGGCTGCGCCCGGCGGTGCAGCCGGTGCCCGACGCGGCGATCGTCGCCGGGCCCCGGGTCGGGGTGACCGGCGCGCACGACGTGCCGTGGCGGTTCTGGATCGGCGGCGAGCCCACCGTGAGCCAGTACCGCCGGCACGTGCCCCGATCCCGCCGCTGAGCGGTTCCCGATCCCGCCGCTGAGCCGCCCCGATCCGGCCGTTGACCTGCGGCTGTGCCCGGTGCTCCCGGTGTGCCGCCCGGTTTGTGTCGGCCCCGGTGGAGATAATCACGCCATCCGGCTCCCGGCTCCGCGAAGGAAGCATCATGACGACCCTGCTCGCGATCGGCACCGGCAAGGGCCTCTTCCTCGCCACCAGCACCGACGGCCGCCGCACCTGGCAGGTGAGTGGCCCCCACCACCCCATGACGGGCGTGTACGCGGTGGCGGTCGACACCCGGCGCGACGTGCCGCGCCTGCTCGCCGGGGTGACCAGCTCCCACTTCGGGCCCAGCGTGGCCACCAGCGACGACCTGGGCGCGTCCTGGCAGGAGCCCGAGCAGGCCCCGGTCGCCTTCCCGGCCGACACCGGGGCGAGCCTCGGCCGGGTCTGGCAGCTCGCGCCCGCCGGGCCTGCGGAGCCGGACGTGGTCTGGGCCGGCACCGAGCCGTCGGCGCTGTTCCGCTCCACCGACGCGGGGCGCACCTTCGAGCTGGTCCGCGCGCTGTGGGACCACCCCCACCGGGAGCAGTGGGGCGCGGGCTTCGGTGGCCAGGCGGTGCACACCGTCCTGCCGCACCCGCACGACCCGGCCCGGATCGCGGTGGCCATGTCGACCGGCGGGGTCTACCACTCCGACGACGCGGGCGCGAGCTGGGCACCGGGCAACACGGGCATCCGGGCCTACTTCCTGCCCGACGAGTGGCCCGAGTTCGGCCAGTGCGTGCACAAGGTCGCCCGGGACGCGGGCAACCCGGAGCGGCTCTACGCCCAGAACCACCACGGCGTCTACCGCTCCGACGACGGGGGCCGCACGTGGGTGTCGATCGCCGCCGGCCTGCCCAGCGACTTCGGCTTCCCGATGGTGGCCCACCCCGGCCGCCCGGGATTGATCTGGTCGTTCCCCCTCGCCGCCGACTCCCGGCGCTTTCCGGTCGACGAGCGCTGCCGGGTCTACCGTTCCGCCGACGCGGGCGGGACGTGGGAGGCGCTCTCGGCGGGCCTGCCCGCCGGTCCCTACTATCCGGCGGTGCTGCGCGACGCGATGTGCGCCGACGACGCCGACCCGGCCGGCGTCTACTTCGGCACCCGCTCCGGCGAGGTCTACGCCAGCCGCGACGAGGGCGACTCCTGGTCCCTGGTCGCCGCCCACCTGCCCGACGTGCTCTGCGTCCGCGCAGCGGAGGTCTGAGGGGTGGTCACCGTCCTGGTGCCGGGGCCGCTGCGCGGCGAGGCCGGGGGCGCGGCGCGGCTCACCGTCGCCGCGGCCGGCACGTTGCGCGACGTCCTCGACGAGCTGGCGGGGCAGTGGCCCCGGCTGGCCCGGCGGCTGCGCGACGAGCGCGGCGAGGTGCGCCGGCACGTCAACGTCTACGTCGACGGGGAGGACAGCCGCCACCTGGGCGGTCTGGACACTCCGGTCCCGCCGGATGCCGAGGTGCAGGTGCTTCCTTCGGTGGCCGGCGGCTGACCCGCGTTCCTGCCAGTCCGGTCCCGCCGCCGCGTTCGGACGGCGCACGCCCGGCCACCGGGACCGTGGCCCCCCGGCCGACGGAATAGTTGACTCGTCAAATATGTTGTGCGCTGCGTCCGGGGCCGGAACGGTCCGGCAGCCACACGAGGAGTCGTCATGCAGTTCGGGGTCTTCACCGTCGGAGACGTCACCGTCGACCCGACCACCGGGCGGGAGCCGTCGGAGCACGAGCGGATCAAGGCGATGGTGACAATCGCGCGCAAGGTCGAGGAGGTCGGGCTCGACGTCTTCGCCACCGGCGAGCACCACAACCCGCCGTTCGTGCCGTCGTCGCCCACCACCATGCTGGGCTGGATCGCGGCCCGCACCGAGCGGCTGCTGCTCTCCACCGCCACCACCCTGATCACCACCAACGACCCGGTGAAGATCGCCGAGGACTACGCGATGCTCCAGCACCTCGCCGACGGCCGGGTCGACCTGATGCTCGGCCGGGGCAACACCGGCCCGGTCTACCCGTGGTTCGGCAAGGACATCCGGGCCGGCATCCCGCTGACCATCGAAAACTACGACCTGCTGCGCCGGCTCTGGCGCGAGGACGTGGTCGACTGGTCGGGCAAGCACCGCACCCCGTTGCAGTCGTTCACCTCGACGCCGCGCCCCCTGGACGGGGTGCCGCCGTTCGTCTGGCACGGCTCGATCCGCAGCCCGGAGATCGCCGAGCAGGCCGCCTACTACGGCGACGGCTTCTTCGCCAACCACATCTTCTGGCCCAAGGAGCACACCCAGCGGATGGTCGGCCTCTACCGGGAGCGCTTCGCCCACTACGGGCACGGCTCGCCGGACCAGGCGATCGTCGGGCTCGGCGGCCAGGTGTTCATGCGGCGCAACTCGCAGGACGCGGTGCGGGAGTTCCGCCCGTACTTCGACAACGCCCCCGTCTACGGCCACGGGCCGGCGCTGGAGGACTTCATGGCGCAGACCCCGCTGACCGTCGGCAGCCCGCAGCAGGTGATCGACCGTACCCTCGGCTTCCGCGACTACGTCGGCGACTACCAGCGGCAGCTCTTCCTGATCGACCACGCCGGCCTGCCGCTGAAGACCGTGCTGGAGCAGCTCGACCTCCTCGGCGAGGAGGTGGTCCCCGTGTTGCGCCGGGAGTTCGCCGCGCTGCGGCCCGCGCACGTGCCCGAGGCCCCGACGCACGCGTCGCTGAAGGCCGCCCGCGACGCCGCCGACGCGGTTGCCGCCGCCGACCCCGCCGGTGCCGCTGCGGAGGCGGTGCGATGAGCCGCCGTACCCTGGCCGTGGTCTCCGCCGGGCTCTCCCAGCCCTCGTCGACTCGGCTGCTCGCCGACCAGCTCGCTGCGGCCACCCGCGACGAGTTGGCCGGGCGCGGCGTCGAGGTTCAGCTGCGCCCGATCGAGCTGCGCGACCACGCCCACGACGTGGTCAACCACCTGCTCACCGGCTTCCCGCCGCCCGCCCTGCGCGACGCGCTGGACACGCTCGCCGCAGCCGACGGCGTCGTGGCGGTCACGCCGATCTTCAACGCGTCCTACAGCGGGCTGTTCAAGTCGTTCTTCGACGTGCTCGACGCCGCCACGCTGGTGGACCGGCCCGTGCTGATCGCCGCCACCGGCGGCACCGCCCGGCACTCCCTCGCCCTGGAACACGCCGTCCGGCCGATGTTCGCGTACCTGAAGGCGGTGGTCGTGCCCACCGCGGTCTTCGCCGCCACGGAGGACTGGTCGGGAGCGACGGCCGAGGGCGCACTGCGCTCCCGGATCGTCCGCGCGGCCGGCGAACTGGCCGACCAGGTGGCGCGCCGGCACCCCGCCGCACCCGCCGACCCGTTCGCGCTCACCGCCGGCTTCGACGAGCTGCTCGCCGGCCGCGACCCCGCCTGACCGTCCGGCCCTGCTGACGGTCCGGGGGCGGCGTGCCGGCGGGGGCCGTCCAGGTCACCCGGTGTCGGCCGGCTGCGGGTGGGCGACCAGCACCGGACAATGCGCATGCTGTACGAGCGCCTGGCTGACCGAGCCGAGCACGAGGCCGACGAAGCCGCCGCGCCCGCGCGAGCCGACCACCACCAGCGCCGCGTCCCCGCTCAACTCGATCAGGGCCCGCTCGGGCTTGGCCGCCCGCACCGGCCGCCGCTCGACGGTCAGGCCCGGGTGGGCGGCCGTCACCTCGGCGGCGGTGGCGTCGAGCAGGTCGGCGGACTCCGCCCGGGCCGCCGCCCCGGACTCCTCGACCTCGTCCGGCACCGGGCGGGCGTCGTCGACCGTCGCCACGTGCACCAGCACCAGGCCGGTGCCCCTGCGGGCCGCCTCGTCGGCGGCGAGCACGGCGGCGAGCCGCCCCGGCTCCGACCCGTCCACGCCGGCGACCACCGGGCCGCCGAGCGGGATCGGCTGCTCCTGCGGGCGCACCACCAGCACCGGGCAGCGCCCGTGCCCGGCGACCTGTGCGCCGACCGAGCCGAGCAGCAGGCCGGCGAAGCCGCCCAACCCCCGGCTGCCGACCACCACCAGCTCCGCCCGGGGGGACTCCGCCACGAGGGTCGCGGCGGGACCGCCGGCCACCTGTCGCACCTCGACGTCGACGCCGGGCCAGCGTCCGCGCAGCTCGTCCGCCGTCCGGTCCAGCATCCGCCGGGCCTCCTCGGTGGGCGCGGGCACCCCCACGTCGTACGGGTTGATCGGCACGCCGTAGCCGAGCGGGTGCAGGTAGCCGTGCACCAGCAGCAGGGGCCGGGACCGCCAGGCGGCCTGCTGTGCGGCGTGCTCGGCGGCGACCAGACTCGACGGCGATCCGTCCACCCCCACCACGACAGGTCGGTTCATCGTCTCTCCCCGTGCTCGACCACAGGCCATTGTCGGCGGGGCGGCTCCCACCCCCCGGCATTTGCCCGGACACGCCGCGCCGCGTACGGACTCGCGACGCAAGGCTCGCCGCGCCGCGCCAAGGCCGCCGCGCCGGGTTAGGAAGGGCCCCTTCCTATACAAAATGCGTTAGGAAGGGGCCCTTCCTTGTACCTCAGCGGTGGTGGCGGACGAGCGCCAGCGGGGAGTCGGCGTGGTGCAGCACGGCGTGGCTGACCGAGCCGAGCAGCAGCCCGCCCCACGCGCCCCGGCCGTGCGCGCCGACGACCGTGAGCTGCGCGGTCCGCGACGCTTCGACCAGCACCCGGGCCGGTGTGCCCCGGACCAGGCGCCGGTGCACCGTCACCTCCGGGTACCGCTGCGACCAGCCGGCGACCGACTCGGCGAGGACCCGCTCCTCCTCCTCGGCGAGCACGTCGAGGTCGTACACCAGGGGCAGCACCGCGCCGGGGGCGACCGGGGTGGGGAAGAGCCACGCGTGCACGACCACCAGGTCGGTGTCGCGCTGCGCCGCCTCCTCGAAGGCGAACCCGATGGCCTCGTCGGACAGCGCCGAGCCGTCGACGCCCACCACCACGGGCCCGTCGGCGCGGGGTTCGCCGCGCACCACGAGCACCGGGCAGTCGGCGCGCGCCGACACCCCCATCGCCGCCGAGCCGACCAGCAGCTCGGCGAAGCCGCCCAGGCCCCGCGAGCCCAGCACCAGCAGGGCCGCGTCGCGGGATTCCCGCAGCAGCACCGCGGTGGGGAAGCCGTCGACGAGTTCGCCGGTCACGTCCACCTCGGTGGAGACCTTCTTCGCCTCGGCGACGGCGTCGGCGACGATCCGCTCCGCGTCATGGCGCAGCCCGGCGTCGGGCGGGCCGCTGGGGGCCGGCCCGAGCGGGACGCCGAGCAGCGGCCAGCTGAAGGCGTGCACCACCCGCAGCGGGCGGTGCCGTGCCTCGGCCTCCCGGGTCGCCACCCGGACCGCGTCCAGGGCGGAGGTGGAACCGTCTACGCCGACCACGACGGGGGCACCGGATCTGATGGTCATCACGTCCTCCTTCTTCCGCTTCCAGTCTGCCCCGGCCCGGGCGCGCCGGTCAGGGCCGCCGGGCCCGACCGGCGGGCCGTTGGTCCCGGCCCGGGTGCTCCGGCCGGTGGTCGGGCGCCGGGCCGTGGGCGCCGCCGGAGGAGCCTGCGCTGCCGGAGGAGCCTGCGCCGCCGGAGGCGGCCGTGCCGCCTCGGGGCCGCAGCAGGCGCAACGCGAGCCCGGGGAGCACCGCCACGGCCGCGCAGGCCAGCAGGTCCACCGCGCCGAGCGGGTCGGTGCCGAGCAGCACCCGCAGCGGCTCGACCAACACGCCGGCCACCTGTAGCAGCGCCGAGACGGCCACCGCGACCAGCAGCGCCGGGTTGCCCGGCCGCCAGCCCGCGAGCCCGGCCCCACGGTGCGGACCCGCCCGGCGCGCCGGGCGGGGGGCCCGGACCGCCAGCGCCACCCCGAGCTGGGCCAGCCCGAGGACCACGAAGACCACCGATTGCCAGGGCCGGTCCCATCGGGCGGCGAGGACCCCGGCACCGAGCACCACGGCCGCGATCAGCGCGCCGGTGAGCAGCACGTCGCGTCCCAGGCCCGCGCCCAGCACCGACTCCTGCGGTGAGCGCGGCGCCCGGCGTAGCGTCCCCGGCTCGGCCGGCTCGGCGCCGAGTGCCACCCCCGGCACCCCGTGGGTGAGCAGGTTGACCCAGAGGATCTGCGCCGGCAGCAGCGGCACGGCCAGCCCGCACAGCGGGCCGAGCAGCATCACCGCGATCTCGGCGACGCCGCCTGCGAGGGCGTAGCGCAGGAACCGGCGGATGTTGTCGTAGATGCGCCGCCCCTCGCCGATCGCGGCGGCCACCGTGGACAGGTCGTCGTCGACCAGCACCAGGTCGGCGGCCTGGCGGGCCACCTCCGTGCCGCCGCCCATCGCCACCCCGATGTCCGCGCGACGCAGCGCCGGCGCGTCGTTGACGCCGTCGCCGGTCATCGCCACCACGTGCCCCTGCGCCTGCAACCCGGCGATGATGTCGAGCTTCTGCTCCGGCTGGGTACGGGCGTACACCCGGGCCGCCGGGTGCGCGTCGGTCACGTCGCCGTCGTCGCCCCGCACGACGGGGTCGCCGTCGCGCCACAGCCCGAGCTGCCCGCCGATCGCGGCGGCCGTCGCCGGGTGGTCGCCGGTGACCAGCAGCAGCCGTACGCCGGCGTCGTCGAACCGGTGCGCGATCTCGGCGGCTCCGGGCCGCAGCGGGTCGCCGACCGCGACCAGCCCCACCGGGCGCAGGGCGGTCGGCGCGGCCGGGTCGGGGGCCGTGTCCACCAGTGCCGCCGCGACGGCGAGCACCCGCAGCCCCGCCCCCGCCAGCTCGTGCGCCCGCCCGGTCAGCGTGGCGATCTCCGCGTCGTCGGCGTCGAGCAGCGGCGCGGCGAGCACGTTCTCCGGTGCGCCCTTGCACACCACCAGCCAGCGGCCGTCGCAGGAGCGGTGCACCGTCGTCATCCGCCGGGTCGCCTGGTCGAACGGGTGCTCGGCGACCCGCGGCCACGCGGCCCGGGTGATCGCCGGGGCCAGCCCGCACCGGGCGGCGAAGGCCACCAGCGCCGCCTCCAGCGGGTCGCCCACCGCCTCCCACCCCGGCCGCTCGTCCGTCGGCGGGGAGAGCGCGGCATCGTTGCAGAGCAGCCCGGCCCGCGCCAGCCGGCGCAGCTCGTCGGGTACGCCCGCCGCCCCGCCCTCGCCGCGCACCGTCCCGCGCGGCTCGTAGCCGGAGCCGGTCACCTCGTAGCCGGAACCGTCGGCGGTCACCGCCCGCTGCACCGCCATCCGGCCCTCGGTGAGCGTGCCCGTCTTGTCGGACGCGATGACGGTCACCGAGCCCAGCGTCTCCACCGCGTGCAGCCGCCGGGGGATCGCCCGCGCCGCGGCCATCCGCCGCGCCCCGAGGGCCAGGGCCAGCGTCACCACGGCCGGCAGCGACTCCGGCACCGCCGCGACGACCAGGCTCACCGCCGTGATCGCCATGTCCACCACGGGCCGGCCGCCGAGCAGGCCGATGCCGAACACCAGCGCGGACAGCCCCACCGCGACCAGGCCCAGCATCCGGCCCAGGCCGGCGAGCCGGCGCTGCATCGGGGTGGCGCCGGGACGGGTGGCCGACACCAGCGCGCTGATCCGGCCCAGGGCGCTCGCCGGGCCGGTGCGGATCACCGTGCCGGTGCCCCGGCCGACGGTCACCACCGTGCCGGCGGCCACCTCCTCGCCGACGTCCCGGCCCACCGGCACCGACTCGCCGGTCAGCGCCGACTCGTCCAGGTGCAGCCGGCTCGCCCGCACCAGCCGCAGGTCGGCCGGGACGACGTCGCCGGCCTCGACGCGTACCAGATCGTCGCGGACCACGACGGAGGCCGGCACGATCAGGTCCTCGCCGTCGCGGACCACCCGGGCGGTCGGGGCGGCGAGCTGGTCCAGTGCGGCGATCGCGCGGTCCGCGCGGACCTCCTGGACCACCCCGATCGCGGTGTTCACCAGCACCACCAGGGCGATGACGGCGGTGTCCGGCCAGTCGCCGAGCACGCTGGTGACCACCGCCGCGGCCAGCAGGAGCGCCACCAGCGGGTCGGCGAGTTGACGCAGGACGCGGGTCGCCAGGTGCCGGCGCTCTGGCCGGGCGACGCTGTTCGGGCCCTCGGCGGCCAACCGCGCGGCGGCCTCGACCGCCCCCAGGCCCGCCGGCTCGGCGGGGCCGTCCGGCGCTGCGGGGCGGGGTCGGGTGTCAGCGAGCATCGGTGCGCTCCCGTCCGACGGGTACTGCCACCACTGACCTCCCTGTCCGCGCGGCGCGTCGCCGGGCACGCCGTCCCCCTCCAGCGTCGCCCTGCCGCCCGGTGCGGCGGCAGAGGCGTTTCGCCCGCGTGGCCCGGGACCAACGGCCCTGACGCCGGCCGCCGCGAAGGAGTGCGATGGAAACCAGGACGATCGACAAGGAGGTCGAAGATGTCCACCGTCACGAAGTTCAGGGGCGGCGGCACGCTCGCGCCGTTCGACTGGACCAATCTGTCCTGGCTGCCGATGCTGGCCCCGACCATCAGGGTCGAGGACTACCTCGACGGCGACCGGTACGTGGTGCGCGCCGAGCTGCCGGGCGTCGACCCGGCCAAGGACGTGCGGATCACCCTGACCGGGGAGAACCTGCGGCTGGACGTGGTGCGCCGGGAGAGCCACGCCGACAAGGTCCGCACCGAGTTCCACTACGGCTCCTTCTCCCGGCTGATCCCGCTGCCGGCGGGGCTGAAGCAGGAGACCCTCAAGGCCGCGTACGCCGACGGGATCCTGGAGATCTCCGCCACGGTCGGCGAGACGGAGCCGACCGCCCGGGAGATCCCGATCACCGTCGAGCACGGCGGCGCGCACTGAGGTGACCACGGGGCCCGGCCGCGCGCCGGGCCCCTCCCGCGACGAGGAGAGCCCACCGATGACCCCGCTCGACATGCTCCGCGAACACCCGTTCCTGATCGGCGTGCCCGAGGAGTGGCTGCCCCGGCTGACCGGGTACGCCCGCCCCGTCGTCTGGCATCCCGGGCACCGGCTGTTCCGGGCCGGTCAGCCCGCCGAGCGGTTCTGGCTGGTCCGGGGCGGGGAGGTGGCGCTGGACTTCCCGGTCCCCGGGCGCGGCGACGTGGGCATCGACACGATCGGCCCGGGCGGCGTGCTCGGCTGGTCGTGGCTGTTCCCGCCGTACCGGTGGCAGTTCGGCGCGGTCGCCGTGCGGCGTACCCCGGCCGTGGAGTTCACCGCCGCCGGGGTACGCCGGTTGATGGAGTACGACGACGCGTTCGGCCGGCAGTTGACCACCCGCTTCATGAGTGTGGTGGTGGACCGGCTCCAGTCGGCCCGCATCCGCCTGCTCGACCTGTACGGCTATCCGATGGCCCTGCCACCGACGGGCTGACCCGGCGGCGGTGCACGATCAGTCGCCGAGGCGGCGGTGCACGATCAGTTCGTCGACCTCCAGCCGGCCGATGCGCAGCTCCCGGATGACCGCCCGGCGGACCACCAGCCGACCGATCGCGACGACGGCCAGCGCCGTCGCCCCCACGGCCATCGCCCCGACGGCCATCGCCCCCACGGCGACGGCGCCCGTCGCGCGCGCCCCGGTCGCCTGGGCGCCGGCCGCGACCGGCGCCCGTGCCGACCTCAACTGGTCCAGGTGCCGCCGAGACATCCGTGATCCCCTCATGGCGCGATCCTGCCACGACCAACCGTGGGCCGGCTCGGCGATGTCGCGGGACTGCCGGGTCGGCGATGTCGCGGGACTGCCGGGCGCTCAGTGGACGGTCAGGCCCCGGGCGGCGAACTGGCCGCGTACCCGGTCCAGCAGCTCCGGTCCGGGCGGCTCGGTGTCGGCGAGGGGGAACGCCAGCCCCAGCTCGGCGTACTTGTGCGCGCCGAGCCGGTGGAACGGCAGCACCTCCACCCGTTGCAGGCTGGGCAGTTCGGCGGCGAAGTCGGCGACCCCGGCCACGTTGTCCTCCGCGTCGGTGAGGCCGGGCACCAGCACGAACCGGATCCAGATCGGGGTGCCGCGGGCCGCGAGCCGGCGGCCGAAGCGCAGGGTCGGGCCGATCTCGCCGGTGCGGGTCACCCGCCGATACGTCGCCGGGTCCCGCGACTTGACGTCCAGCAGCACCAGGTCGGTGGCGTCGAGCAGGGCGTCGTCGGCGCGCGCGCCGAGGAAGCCGGAGGTGTCCAGGGCGGTGTGCAGGCCCAGGGCGTGGCAGCGGCGCAGCACCTCGCCGGTGAACCGGGGTTGCAGCAGCGGCTCCCCGCCGCTGATCGTCACCCCGCCGCCGGCCACCGAGATGAACCGCCGGTACCGCTCGATCTGGGTCATCAACTCGTCCACCGTGCGGTGCCGGCCGCTGCGCCGGTACCAGGTGTCCGGGCTGTGGCAGAACCGGCACCGCAGCGGGCACCCGGCCAGGAACGCCACGAACCGGGTGCCGGGGCCGTCCACCCCGATCGACAGGTCCCACGAGTGCACGGCCCCGGTCAGTTCCGGCCGGGTCACAGCGAACCGTGGAAGGTGCGGGACACCACGTCGCGCTGCTGCTCGGCGGTGAGCCGGACGAAGTTGACCGCGTACCCCGACACCCGCACGGTGAGCTGCGGGTAGCGCTCCGGGTGGGCCATCGCGTCGAGCAGGGTGGCCCGGTCCAGCACGTTGACGTTGAGGTGGAACCCGCCCGCGTCGGCGTACCCGTCGAGCACCCCGGCCAGGTTGGCGATCCGCTCGTCGCGGGTGTGCCCCAGCCCGTCCGGGGTGACCGTGCCGGTCAGCGAGATCCCGTCGCGCGCCGCGTCGTACGGCAGCTTCGCCACCGACAGCGCCGCCGCGACCAGGCCGTGGGTGTCCCGGCCGTTCATCGGGTTCGCGCCGGGGGCGAACGGCTCGCCAGCCCGCCGCCCGTCGGGGGTGTTGCCGGTGTGCCTGCCGTACACCACGTTCGAGGTGATGGTGAGCACCGACATGGTCAGCTCCGCGTCGCGGTAGGTGCGCTGCCGGCGCAGCTTCTCCGCGAACGTCTCCACCAGCCACACCGCGATCTCGTCGGCCCGGTCGTCGTCGTTGCCGTACGTGGGCGGCTCGCCCTCCACGGCGTAGTCGACGGCCAGCCCGGTGGTGTCGCGCAGCACCTTCACCGTGCCGTACCGGATGGCGGCTAGGCTGTCCGCCGCCACCGACAGCCCGGCGACGCCGGTGGCCATGAACCGGTGCACCGGGTGGTCGTGCAGCGCCATCTCCAGCCGCTCGTAGGCGTACCGGTCGTGCATGTGGTGGATGACGTTCAGCGCGTCCACGTACGTCTCGGCCAGCCAGTCCAGCGTCCGGTCGTACGCGGCGAGCACCTCGTCGTAGTCGAGCGTCTCGCCGCCGACCGGCGGGGTGGGCGGGGCGACCTGGTCGCCGGTCAGCTCGTCCCGGCCGCCGTTGATCGCGTAGAGCAGCGCCTTGGCCAGGTTCGCCCGCGCGCCGAAGAACTGCATGTCCTTGCCGACCCGCATCGCCGACACGCAGCAGGCGATCGCGGTGTCGTCGTCGTACGCGGGCCGGATCAGCTCGTCGTTCTCGTACTGGATGGCGCTGGTGTCCAGCGACACCTGGGCGCAGAACCGCTTGAAGCCCTCGGGCAGCCGGGGCGACCACAGCACGGTCAGGTTCGGCTCCGGTGCCGGGCCCAGGTTGTAGAGGGTCTGCAGGTAGCGGAAGCTGGTGCGGGTCACCAGCGGCCGGCCGTCGGCGCCCATCCCGCCGAGGGCCTCGGTGACCCACGTCGGGTCGCCGGAGAAGAGCTGGTCGTAGTCGGGTGTGCGCAGGAACCGCACGATCCGCAGCTTGATCACGAAGTCGTCGACCAGCTCCTGCGCGCCGGTCTCGGTGAGCCGCCCCTCGGCCAGGTCCCACCGCAGGTACGCGTCGACGAAGTTCGCGGTCCGCCCGAGCGACATCGCCGCGCCGTTCTGCTCCTTCGTGGCGGCCAGGTACGCGAAGTACAGCCACTGGATCGCCTCGCGGCCGGTCGTGGCGGGGCCGGAGATGTCGTACCCGTAGGCGGCGGCCATGGCCTTGAGCTCGCCGAGCGCGCGGATCTGCTCGGCCAGCTCCTCCCGGTCCCGGATCACCTCGTCGGTGGACGGCCGGTCGTCCAGGGCGGCCTTCAGCGCCCGGCGCTCGGCGACGAGCCGGTCCACCCCGTACAGCGCCACCCGCCGGTAGTCGCCGATGATCCGGCCCCGCCCGTACGCATCGGGCAGCCCGGTGATGATGTGCGAGCGCCGCGCCGCGAGGACGTCCGCCGGGTACGCGTCGAACACCGCGTCGTTGTGCGTCCGGCGGTAGCCGGTGTAGATGCGGTGCACCGCCGGGTCCGGCTCGTAGCCGTAGGCCCGCAGCGCGGTCTCCACCATCCGCAGCCCGCCGGCCGGCATGATCGCCCGGCGCAGCGGCGCGTCGGTCTGCAACCCGACGATCAGCTCCCGGTCGGCGTCGACGTACCCGGGGGCGTGGGCGGTGATCGTGGACGGGGTCGCCGCGTCGACGTCGTACACGCCGCGGCGGCGCTCCTCGGGGAACATGTCCGTCAGCCGTCCCCAGACCGCCAGGGTCCGCTCGGTGGGGCCGGCGAGGAACCCGGCGTCGCCGGTGTACGGCTCGTGGTTGCGGCGCACGAAGTCCGCCACGTCGATCGTGGTGCGCCACGGCCCGTCGGCGAAGCCCCGCCACGGGTCGCGGACGACGCGCTCGGTGCCGGTCATGGTCTGTGCCTCCGATTCGCTGGTGTCGACGGCGGCGGAGCCGCGGGTCACGGCGTCAGGACGAGGCGGGCGGCCACCCGGCCGGCCAGCACGTCCTCGATCGCCTCGTTGATCTCGTCGAGCTTGCGCACCTCGTACGCGACGCGGGTGCGGCCGGCGGCGTGCAGCCGGAACACCTCCGCCAGGTCGGCGCGGGTGCCGACGATCGAGCCGATGACGGTGATGCCCTTGAGTACGGTCTCGAAGACCGGCAGGGTGATCCGGTTGTCCTTCGGCAACGACACCAGCACCAGCCGGCCGCCGCGGCGCAGGCAGCGGTGCGCCTGCTCGATGACGCGCGGGTCGGCGGCCAGCACGATCGCCACGTCCACCCCGCCGAGCGCGGTGACCGCCTCGACGGGGTCGACGTCGGCGGCGTTCACGGTGTGCGTGGCGCCCAGCGAGGCAGCGAGGGCCAGCTTTTCGCCGGTGACGTCGACGGCGACCGTCTCGCCGCCGAACAGTTGCGCGTACTGCTGGGCGAGGTGGCCCAGGCCGCCGATGCCGAAGATCGCCACCCGGTCGCCGGGCCGCACCCCGGCGACCTTCACCGCCTTGTACGTGGTGACGCCGGCGCAGGTCAGCGGGGCGGCCTCGGCCGGGTCCACCCCGGCGGGGACGGCGACGGCGTACCGGGCCGACGCGACCGCGTACTCGGCGTGCGCGCCGTCGATGGCGTACCCGGTGTTGCGCTGCGCCTCGCACAGCGTCTCCCATCCGGTGACGCAGTACGCGCACGTCCCGCACGCCCAGCCGAGCCAGGGCAGGGCGACCCGGTCGCCGACGGCGTGCTCGGTCACCCCGGCGCCGATCCGCTCGACGATGCCGACGCCCTCGTGCCCGGGGACGAACGGCGGGTTCGGCTTGACCGGCCAGTCGCCGCGCGCGGCGTGGATGTCGGTGTGGCACAGGCCGCTGGCCTCGACCCGGACGAGGATCTCGCCCGGGCCCGGCTCCGGCACGGGCAGGTCGAACATCTCCAGTGGACGGTCGAACGCGGTGACGACACTCGCACGCATCGGGGGCCTCCCAGCTCCGTTGTCGCTTCCACCACCAGACTCTTCCGTCCCGCCCCCCGGGAGCAGAGTCCCCGGGCCGCTCCACCCGGGACCTTCGACCCACCCCACCCCACCCCGCCCCGCCTCCCGCCTGGTGATCAAGAGGTTTGCGTCAGGGTCGGGGCGAAACCTGACGCAAACCTCTTGATCAACCGATCATCGGGGGGACTCGGGGAGGCGGTGGGCGCGTAGGCGTAGGACGTGGGCCCACCAGGGGCGGCGGGCAGTCGAGCGCAGGGCCGGGGCGCGGACGCCCCGCAGGCTCACCCAGCCGCCCGGTCCCATCCGCACCGTGCCGATCGCCGGCGGGCGACGTCGGCCGGCCACCACCGCCACCGCAGCGGTGACCAGCCCGACGGCCAGCGCCCCGGCCGCCGCCGCGGCGAGCATCCGGTCCGGGGCGACCAGCGAGCGGTACCGCACCCGGCAACCGGCGAGCACGAACGCGCCCACCGGCCGGCCGTCGCGGGTCACCGGCACCACCGCCACCGGCGACGTGCCGGGCAGGACGAGCACGGGCCCGACGGATCCGGCGGACTCGCTCGTCCCGGTCGCTCCGGTCGTGCCAGTCGGCCTGGCCGTCGCGGCCGGCGGGCGGGCCGGGACCGGCGACGAGGTCAGCGGGGCGGGGCCGGTGGGGTTCAGGATCGCGGTCATCGTGCGCCTCCTAGCGGGAATCGGACTGGGCGTCGGCGGGGCCGACAGCGGCCCGTCCGGCGGCCAGTCGGGCGATCGGGATCCGGTACGGCGAGCAGGAGACGTAGTCGAGGCCGACCTCGGCGAAGAACGCCACCGAGTCCGGGTCGCCGCCGTGCTCGCCGCACACGCCGACGGTCAGCTCCGGCCGGGCCGCCCGGCCCTCCGCCACGGCCAGGCGGATCAGCCGCCCCACCCCGGCGGTGTCGATGCTCTCGAACGGGGAGACCGGGAAGATCCCGCGTTCCAGGTACGCCCCGAAGAACGCCCCCTCCACGTCGTCGCGGGAGAACGCCCACGCGGTCTGGGTCAGGTCGTTGGTGCCGAAGGAGAAGAACCGCGCCTCGGCGGCGATCTCCCCGGCGGTGAGCGCCGCCCGGGGCACCTCGATCATCGTGCCGATCGGGATCTCCGGCGCGCCCCCGACCCCGGCGAGCACCCGCTCGGCCTCGATCCGCACCGCGGTCAGCTCCCGCACGTCACCGACCAGCGGCACCATGATCTCCGGCCGGGGGTCGCCACCGTCGCGCCGCCGCTGGGCCGCCGCCTCGGCGACCGCCCGCACCTGCATCGCGAACAGCCCCGGCACGACCAGGCCGAGCCGCACCCCGCGCAACCCCAGCATCGGGTTGGCCTCGTGCATCCGGCGCACCGCGACCAGCAGCGCCCTGTCGCGCCCCGGGTCCTCGCCCAGCGCCTCGGCCCGGGCCACCCGGGCGGTCAGCTCGTGCAGCGGGGGCAGGAACTCGTGCAGCGGCGGGTCGATCAGCCGGATCGTCACCGGCAGCCCGTCCATCGCGGCGAGGATGCCGACGAAGTCGGCCCGCTGCAACGGCAGCAGCGCCGCCAGGGCTTCGTCCCGCTCCGCCGGCCCGTCGGCCAGGATCAGCCGTTCCACCAGCTCGCGGCGCTCGCCGAGGAACATGTGTTCGGTGCGGCACAGCCCGATCCCGCCCGCCCCGAACGCGCGGGCCCGCCGGGCGTCGGCGGGGGTGTCCGCGTTCGCGCGCACCCCGAGGCGGCGCACGGCATCGGCGTGGCCGAGGAGCCGGTGCACGGCGGTGACCAGCGGATCGGCCTCGGGTGACAGCTCGCCGGCCAGGTAGCGGGCGACGGGGGAGGGGCGCACCGGCACCGACCCCGGGTAGACCCGGCCGGTGGTGCCGTCGATGGAGATCACGTCGCCGGCCCGCACGACCCGGTCGCCGACGGTGAACTCGCCGCGCTCCGGGTCGATCCGCACCGCCTCGGCCCCGCAGACGCAGGTGCGGCCCATGCCCCGGGCCACCACCGCGGCGTGCGACGTCTTGCCGCCCCGCGAGGTCAGCACCCCCTGCGCGGCGATCATGCCGGGCAGGTCGTCGGGGTTGGTCTCCCGGCGCACGAGGATCACCGGGTCGGTGGCCGCCGCCGCGGCGGCCGAGTCGAACACCACCCGGCCCACGGCGGCCCCGGGCGACGCGCCGACGCCGGTGGCCAGCGGTTCGGGCGCGGCGTCGAGGTCGAAGCCGGGGAACATCAGCTGCGCGAGCTGCGCCCCGCTCACCCGGTGCAGCGCCTCGTCGAGGCTGATCAGGCCCTCGTCGACGAGCTGCGCGGCGATCACGAACGCGGCGGCGGGGGTGCGCTTGCCGACCCGGGTCTGCAACATCCACAGCTTTCCGCGCTCGATGGTGAACTCGACGTCGCACAGGTCCCGGTAGTGCCGTTCCAACGTTCGCATGATCTCCGTGAGCCGGCGGAAGCTCGCCGGGTCGATCCGCTCCAGCTCCGGCAGGCCGACGGTGTTGCGGATGCCCGCCACCACGTCCTCGCCCTGCGCGTCGGGCAGGTAGTCGCCGTACACCCCGGGCGCACCGGTGGCCGGGTCGCGGGTGAACGCCACCCCGGTGCCCGAGTCCGAGCCCAGGTTGCCGAAGACCATGGCCATCACGTTGACCGCCGTGCCCAGGTCGTCCGGGATGTGCTCGCGGTGGCGGTAGAGCACCGCCCGGTCGGCGTTCCACGACGCGAAGACCGACCGGATGGCCTGGTAGAGCTGCTCGTGCGGGGACTGCGGGAAGTCGTGCCCCACGTGGTGGGCGTACACCTTCTTGTACGTCTCCACCAGGTCGCGCAGCGCCGCCGCGTCCGGCCCGGCGGGCCCGGCCGCCGCCCGCACCGCCGCCAGCTCCCGCTCGAACTCCTCGGCCGGCACCCCGTGCACGGTCCGGCCGAACATCTGGATCAACCGCCGGTACGAGTCCCAGGCGAACCGCTCGTCGCCGCTGTGCGCGGCCAGCCCGCCCACCGTCGAGTCGTTGAGCCCGATGTCGAGGATCGTCTCCATCATGCCCGGCATCGAGAACCGGCCGCCGGAGCGTACGGCCAGCAGCAGCGGGTCGCGCCGGTCACCGAGCCACCGGCCCAGCCGTGCCTCCACCTCCCGCAGGTGGGCGTTCACCTCGTCGAACAGGCCGGCCGGTGGCGCGCCGTCGGCGAGGTACGCCCGGCAGGCGGCGGTGCTGACGGTGAAGCCCGGCGGCACGGGCAGCCCGAGCCGCGTCATCTCCGCCAGGTTCGCCCCCTTGCCGCCCAGCAGGTCCGCCCTGCTCCGGTCACCCTCGAAGAAGTCGTAGACATACTTGGGCATGGCGTCGGCCTCCACTCCGCTACCGTGCGGGAACGTCGTCCCCTTCCTTCGTAGCGAGCCGGGCCGGGCCGTCGACAGGGCCGGATGGAACGACCGCCGGGCCGGAGGTCCCGACCTGTCGTACCGCGCCGGTAACCTGCCCCCCGTGACCGCCGAGGATCTGCGCCCGCCCGCCGCGCCCGCCGAGACCGTGCGCCTGCGCCCCGTGCGCGACGACGACCTGCCGCACTTCTTCGCGTTCGAGCAGGACGCCGAGGCCAACTGGGTGGCGGCGTTCGGCCCCGTCGACCCGGCGGACCGGGCGGCGTTCGACGCGCACTGGCGGCGCATCCGCGCCGACCCGGCGATCGTCACCCGCACCGTCACCGTCGACGGCGCGGTCGTCGGCCACCTGGCCGCCTTCCCCGTCGGCGCGCAGACCGAGGTCAGCTACTGGATCGACCGGGCCCGCTGGGGCCGCGGCCACGCCACCGGGGCCCTCGCCGCCCTGCTGGCCGAGTTGCCGCGCCGCCCGGTGCGCGCCCGCGCCGCCAAGGACAACGCCGCCTCGCTCGCGGTGCTGCGCAAGTGCGGCTTCGTCGTCGTCGGCGACGACTCGGGGTACGCCAACGGCCGCCGCGCCGTCGTCGAGGAGTGGGTCCTCGAGCTGTCCGGCTGACGGCCAGGGTCCGCCACGCACCGCCCGGCAGTCGGCCTGAGCTGGGCGGGCACTAGTCTCGCGGGGTGAACTGGCTGGACTTGATCGGCTGGACCGGCTCGGCGCTGCTGGTCTGGTCGCTGCTACAGGCGCGCATCCTGCGGCTGCGTGCGCTCAACCTCGTCGGCTGCCTCGTGCTGATCGGCTACAACGCCGCCCTCGCCGTGTGGCCGATGGTGGGGCTGAACGTCGTGCTCGCCGTCATCAACGTGTGGTACCTGCGGAAGATGCTCGCCACCCGGCACGACGAGCAGACGTACCAGGTGGTCGAGGTCGGCGTCGACGACCAGTTCCTGGCCCACACCCTGCGTGTGCACGCGGCCGACATCGCCCGGTTCAACCCCGGCTTCCACTGGAGCGGGCACACCACCCACCGCTCCGCGTTCCTGGTGGTCCGCGCCGACGAGGTGGTCGGGGTGGTGCTCTCGCACGCCGAGGGCGGCGACACCGCCCAGGTCGACCTCGACTACGTGACCCCGCCGTTTCGTGACTTCACCCCCGGCGAGTTCGTCTACCGGCGCAGCAGCCTCTTCACCGAACGGGGGTTCCGCCGGGTGGTCAGCCCGCCCGGTATGGTCGCGCCGTACTACCACCGGCTCGGATTCCGCGCCGAGGACGACGCGTACGTGCTCGACCTGCCCGCCACCGACCGGGCCTGACCGGCCGGTCGGCAGCGTCACCCTCGCCGGCTTCCTCGCGCCCGACAGCGGGACCACGGCGGACGCCGCGCCGGCTGACGCTGGCGGCCACCGGGCACTCCCGCGCGCCGGTGGTGCGCCACGGCGGCCTCGACGACGCGGTCGGCGTAGTCCCACCTGCGTGCCCGCGGCTGCCCCTCAGCCCGACCCCTCCGACTCCTGCGCCGGCTCCTCCGGCGGCGCCGCGCCGAACGGGAAGCCGGGCACCGGCGGCACCAACCGGACCGTGTCGGCCGGCACCTGGCGGCTGCTGCCGCTGAGTACCCGGGCGACCAGGCGGATCAGCCACGGCCCCGACGGGTGCCGCTCCGCACCGATCAGCCGCCCGGTGACCCGGGCGTACCAGCGCCCGGCGACGATCACGTCGGTCAGCCGCAGCCGCCCGTCGGGGACCGCACCGCGCACCACCACGTCCACCACCCGCCCCAGCCGCCGGCCGTGCAGGTCGTACGCGGTGCGGCCGAGCAGCTCACCCGCTCGCACGGTCGGCCCCCGGGATCCGGTCGATCAGGTGCCGGCGCAGCCACTGCTCCACCGGCGAGGCGGGCAGGTCGTCGAGGCGGGCCCGCAGCCGCACCGCGCTGTCCACCCGCTCCACCAGCCGGTACGGGATGCGCAGCGGCGTCACCGCCCGGTCCTCGGTGAACCAGCCGGCCACCGCGACGAGGAGCCGCCCGATCCGGCCGCCGATCCGCTGCCCGAGCGCCCCCTGCCCGGTCAGCAGGGCAGCCACGTACGGCACCCCGTCGCCGTCGACCCCGAGCTCCACGTCGTCGACCTTGCCGACCAGCCGGCCGTCGCGGTCGACGATCTGCCGGTCGAGCAGCTGCCGGCCGAGCTGCATCCTCACCGGCCCATCCCCGTCACCACCGCCAGCGGGATCGCCGCCACCGACGCCAACACGATCACCAGCAGGAACACCGACCCCAGCAGGTTCGCCAGCGGCCCGTTCACCCGATCGCCCAGGTACGTCCGGTCGTTGGCCACGATCAGGATCGGCAGGTACGTCAGCGGCAGCACCACCGCGCTGAGGACCAGCATGTACTCGGTCAGCGTCACCGGGTCGACCGTAGTCAGCAGCACCAGCACCCCGAGCAGCACGCTGACCAGCAACACGCTGTGGAACCGGGCCGCCTTGCGGGGGCTCACCCGCTTGCCCCACTGCCAGCCGAAATACTGCGCGGCGGCGTACGCGGCGGACAGCCCCGTCTCCAGCGCGGCACCGAACGTGACGGCGAAGAACGCCAGCGCCGCCACCGCCAGCCCCGCCGCCCCGAACGCGAGGACCGCCGGCTGCGCCACCTGGGCGAGGGAGTCGGGCGATGCTCCGCCCGGGTGGTACACCACCGCCGCCGTGGCGATCAGCGACAGGGCGAGGAAGCCGCCGACGGGGAACCCGATCAGCACGCTGGACCGGGCATCGGCCAGGTCGGCGGCGCTCCACCGCTCCTCCACCCCGCCCGAGGAGAAGAAGAACACCTCGTACGGGCTGACCGTGGAGGCGAACAACGCCACCGCCACGAACCAGTACGCTCCCCAGCCCTGCCCCGCCGCCCCGCCGGGCAGTGCCGAGCGCCCGAGCGCCGCCCAGTCGGTGGGCAGCCACAGCAGCGCCACCGCGAACACCACCAGGGCAAGCCCCGCCAGGCCGAACACCCGCTCCATCAGCTGGAACCGCATCCGCCACAGCACCAGCCACACCGCCGCCGCGGCGACCGGCACCCAGAGCAGGTAGCTCAGCCCGGAGGCCAGTTGCAGGGCCAGTCCCACGCCGCCCAGCTCGGCGGCGAGGGTCAGCACGGTCACCAGGTAGGAGGCCACCAGGTTCAGCAGCGCCACCCGGGGCCCCAGCCGCTCCCGGACCAGGTCGAACACCGCCCGGCCGCTCACGGCCGCGACCCGTCCGGCCATCTCGGCGTACGCGCAGATGCCCACCACCCCGAGCAGTAGCACCCAGGCGTGCGCCATGCCGAAGCGCGCCCCCGCCTGACTCGCCGCCACCAGGTCGCCGATGTCCACGAACCCGCCGACGGCGGAGAGCACGCCGAGCGTCGCGGCGAGGAGCTTCCTCACCTCGTACGTGGGTCGACAGGTGCCATCGCCGCGACGATATCGGGACGTGACGCCGCTCAAGCCCCGAACCGGGCATCCGGCATCGGCAGGCAGGCCGCCGGATCAACCGGCGGCGAGAGTCAGCCGCCGGTGAGGTTCTGCAGGCGTACCTGGCCCCGGGAGACCAGCCGCCCCGCGTCGTCGGAGATCTCCACCTGCCAGAGCTGCTGGCTGCGGCCCCGGTGCACCGGGGTGCCCACGGCCGTCAGCTCGCCCTCCCGGACCGCACGCAGGAAGTCCGTCTGGTTGGACACCCCGACCACCCGGCCCTGCCCGCCCAGCCACAATCCGCCGCCGACGCTCGCGGCGGTCTCCACCACCGCGCAGTACACCCCGCCGTGCTGGATGCCGTACGGCTGGTGCAGGTCGGGGTGGACCCGCCAGCGGATGACGACCCGGTCGGCACTCACCTCGTCGAACTTGAGGCCGAGCAGGGCGACGAAACCCCCGGTCAGCTCGGGTATCTCCACGGCGGCTCCTCCTCGCATCGGGAGGGCCAGCCTAGTCAACCGCGATCAGCGGCAAACCCGGTACCAGCCGGTTCGGGTGATGGGGGAGAATCGGTGACCGTGACCGACAGCAGCCTCCCGCCGACCGGGCGGGCCTCCCTGACCGAAGACCTGCAGTGGCGGGGCCTCATCCAGGACTCGACCGGCCTCGACGAGCTGCGCGCGCTGCTCGACGTCGGGAGCGCCACCTTCTATGTGGGCTTCGACCCGACGGCGGCCAGCCTGCACGTCGGCCACCTCATGCAGGTCACCACGGCCCGCCGCCTCCAGCTCGGCGGGCACCGGCCGCTGCTGCTCGTCGGCGGGGCCACCGGGCAGATCGGCGACCCGAAGGAGAGCGCCGAGCGGACGCTGAACCCGCCCGAGGTGGTGGCCGGCTGGGTCGACCGCATCCGCGACCAGCTCTCGCCCTTCGTGTCGTACGGCGGCGAGAACGCGGCGCAACTGGTCAACAACCTGGACTGGACCGGCGAGATGTCGGTGGTCGAGTTCCTCCGCGACGTCGGCAAGCACTTCCCGGTCAACAAGATGCTGGCCCGGGAGGTGGTCAAGGCCCGGCTGGAGACCGGCATCAGCTTCACCGAGTTCAGCTACCAGCTGCTCCAGTCCCACGACTTCTACGAGCTGCACCGCCGGCGCGGCTGCCAGCTCCAGTTCGGCGGCTCCGACCAGTGGGGCAACATCACCGCCGGTGTCGACTACGTCCGCCGCCGGGGGGCCGGGCCCGTGCAGGCGTTCGTGACGCCGCTGGTGACCAAGGCCGACGGCACGAAGTTCGGCAAGACCGAGGGCGGCGCCGTCTGGCTCGACCCGCAGCTGACCAGCCCGTACGCGTTCTACCAGTTCTGGCTCAACGCCGACGACCGCGACGTTATCCGCTACCTGCGCTACTTCAGCTTCCGCTCGCGTGACGAGATCGAGCAGCTGGAGAAGGAGACGGCGGAGCGGCCGGCGGCCCGGCTGGCCCAGCGGGCCCTCGCCGAGGAGCTGACCACCCTCGTGCACGGCGAGCGGGAGATGGCCCAGGCCGTCGCCGCCAGCCAGGCCCTCTTCGGCCGGGGTTCGCTGGACGACCTGACCCCGGAGACGCTGCGGGCGGCTCTGACCGAGGCCGGGCTGGTGCACCTCGACGAGCTGCCCGACGTCGCCGGGCTGCTGCGGGAGTCGGGTCTGGTGCCGAGCGCCAAGGAGGCGCGTCGGGTGATCGCCGAGGGCGGTGCGTACGTCAACAACACCCGCATCACGGAGGTGGATGCGAGGCCGGCTCCGGAGGACCTGCTGCACGGCCGGTACCTGGTCCTGCGCCGCGGCAAGAAGTCGTTCGCCGGCGTCGAGCTGCGTACATAGCGGCGCGCGGGAAGTGTGACGCGGGACGCCCCCGACGGATTTGACGACCAATCCGTCGGGGGCGTAACTTTCTCTCTGCCAGCGCGGAACGGGCGAAACGGGGCGGAAGTCCCCAAGGCCGGAGCGCGGTAGCGAACATCGGGTTTCGGAGGGCATACCCACCGTGACCCGTATCGGGCGGTGCCCCGGGTCTGCCGCAAGGCGGATTTGGCGAGGCGAGACCGACCGGGTAAGGTTCACCGCCGGTAGGGAACCGGGCGAGCGTGCGGGAGACCGCAGCGGCCGGCCTACCGGAAGCCACGGGTGAGGCCGGTGCGAATCGGTGATTTCGTGGTGCCCGCAATTCGGGTGGAAGCGGGTCGGATCGGGATTCTCCGGTTTGACAGTGCGGAAACCGGAGGGTAACGTAGTAAAAGTGCCCGGCGCGAGAGTGGCGGGTGGTAGGGAGAGCGAGTTGCCCCGGATGGGGGTCCTCTTGGTGGGGGGCTTTCGGATGGTGTGTGGTTGTTCTTTGAGAACTCAACAGGGTGCTTGATAAGCCAGTGCCAAGTAATGATGCCCCGTGCCGGGTCAGGCTT
>NZ_JBHUVA010000032.1:0-66766 GCF_042670805.1 Micromonospora sp. NPDC057141
GTTGCGGCGTGGGGTGTTGCCGGCGTCGTTGCATGTGGGGGAGCCGACGTCGCAGGTGGACTGGTCGTCGGGGACCGTCCGCCTCCTCACCGAGGAGCGCGACTGGCCCCGCACCGAGGGCCGTCCCCGCCGCGCGGCTGTCTCGGCGTTCGGGGCCAGCGGCACCAACGCCCACCTCGTCATCGAGGAGGCACCCGAGGCCATCGAGGAGGCACCCGAGGCAGCGACGGAGCCCAGAGCGCTCGCGCCGGCCCCCACCTCGGTCGTCGCTCTCCCGCTGTCGGCGAAGACCCCGGCGTCGCTGGCGGGCCAGGCCGCCCGCCTGGCGACGCTGCTGACCCGCGACGCCGAGGTGCCGCTGGCGGACGTGGCCGTCGCCCTCGCCACCCGCCGCGCGGTGCTCGGCGAACGTGCCGTCGTCGTGGCGGGGACGCGGGCGGAGGCCCTGCCCGCCCTGCACGCCCTGGCCCGCGGCGAGCGCGACCCCCGGCTCGTCTCCGGCACCGCCGGTCGCGGCAAGCTCGCCTGGGTCTTCCCCGGCCAGGGCGCGCAGTGGCTCGGCATGGGCCGGGACCTGCTCGCCGAGTCGCCGGCCTTCGCCGACCGCGCCGGCGACTGCGTGCGGGCGCTCCAGCCGTGGCTCGACTGGTCGCTCCTCGACGTGCTGCACGGCGACGCCGAGCCCGCGATGTTCGAGCGGGTCGACGTGGTGCAGGTCGCCACGTTCGCCGTCATGGTGAGCCTGGCCGCGGTCTGGTCGTCGGCCGGGCTGGTGCCCGACGCCGTGCTCGGCCACTCGCAGGGCGAGATCGCCGCGGCCTGCGTCGCCGGGGCGTTGTCGCTGGACGACGCCGCCCGGGTGGTCGCCCTGCGCAGCCAGGTCATCGCGGCCAAGCTCGCCGGTGGCGGCGGGATGGCGTCGGCGGTGGTGGGCGAGGCCGAGGCCCGCGAACGGCTGCTGCCGTGGGCCGGTTCCGTCGACGTCGCCGCGGTCAACAGCCCGGCGTCGGTGGTGCTCGCCGGCGAGGCCGGGCCGCTGGCCGCCGCCCTGGACGCGATGGCGGCCGACGGCGTCCGGGTGCGCCGGGTCGCCGTCGACTACGCCTCGCACAGCCGGCACGTCGAATCGGTACGGGACGTGCTCGCCGAGGCGTTCGCGGACGTCCGGTCGCAGGCCCCCGCCCTGCCGATGCGCTCGACGCTCACCGGCGCCTGGATCCGCGACGCGGGCGAGCTGGACGGCGACTACTGGTACCGCAACCTGCGCGGCCAGGTCCGGTTCGGGCCGGTCGTCACCGCGCTCGTCGAGGACGGCTTCTCGTTCTTCGTGGAGTTGAGCCCCCACCCGGTGCTCGTGCAGCCGGTGGCCGAGTGCGCCGAGGCCGCCGGGCGGACCGTGTCGGCCACGGGGTCGCTGCGCCGCGACGACGGCGGCATGTCCCGGCTGCTCACCTCGATCGCCGAGCTGAGCGTCGCCGGTGTCACGCCGCGCTGGTCCGCCGTGCTCCCCGCCGCCGGCGGTGAGGTGGACCTGCCCACGTACGCGTTCGACCGCCAGGCGTACTGGCTGCGCGAACCGCAGGACGACGAGGCTGCCGCGACGGCGGCGGACGACGCCACGGAGGTCTGGGCGGCGGTGCGCGCCGAGGACCCGCGCGCCCTGGCCGAGCTGCTCGACGCGGACGACGCCGAGCAGTACGAGAGCCTCACGAGGGTGCTGCCGCTGTTGGCGCGCTGGCGGGCGAAGCAGGAGTCCACCTCGGCGCTGGAGACCCTGCGCTACCGGACCGGCTGGCAGCCCCTCGACCGCGACGCCGCGGGCGTGCCGGCCGGCGACTGGCTGCTGGTCGCCCCCACCGGCGCGGCCGTGGCCGGCCTCGCCGGGGAGCTGACCGGCCAGGGGCTGAACACCGTCGTCCTGCACCCGGAGGGCGACGGCGCGGCGCTCACCGCGCAGCTCGCCGCGATCGACGCCGAGCGGGACCTGTCCGGAGTGGTGTCGCTGCTCGCGCTCGGGGACGGGACCGACGTGGTGGCCCCCGCCGTGAGCCTCGTCCGGGCGCTCGGCGACGCCGGTGTCACCGCGCCGCTCTGGGTGTTCACCAGGGGAGCGGTGAACGTGGGCATCCGCGACGCCGTCACCGCGCCGCACCAGGCCGCGCTCTGGGGGCTCGGCCGGGTCGTGGCGCTGGAGCACCCCGACCGCTGGGGCGGCCTCGTCGACCTGCCCGGCGCCGACGATGCGCGTACCGTCGCGCGGGTGCTCGCCGTGCTCACCGGCGCCTCCGGCGAGGACCAGGTCGCGGTGCGCCGCTCCGGCTGGTACGCGCGGCGGCTCGCGCGCGCCGCCGCGCCCGCCCCCGCCCCCGGCGCCGCCGGCTGGCAGCCGCGCGGCACGGTGCTGGTCACCGGCGGCGACGAGGGGCTGGGCCGGTACGCCTGCCGGTGGCTCGCGGCGGCCGGTGCGCGGCGGCTCGTGGTCACCACCGGCGGCCGGGACCCGCGCGGCTGCGCGGATGCGCTGCGTGCCGAGCTGGCGGGGACGGACGTGCCGGTCGACGTCTGCGACGGCGACGACCGGGGCGAGATCCTGCGACTGGTGTCGGCGCGGGAGGACCTGCCGCTCACCGCGGTCGTGCACGCCGCCGACCTGACCTTCAGCGCCGCCGTCGCCGACACCGGCGAAGAGGACCTGGCCCGGATGTTCGCCACCAAGGTGGAGCCGGCCCGGTGGCTCGACGAGGCGCTCGCGGACCGGCCGCTCGACGCGTTCGTCGTGTTCACCTCGATCGCCGGCATCTGGGGCGGTGGCGGGCAGGGGCTGTCCGCCGCCGCGAACGCCGCGCTGGACGCCCTCGTCGACGCCCGCCGCGCGCGGGGGCTCAAGGCGACGGCCCTCGCCTGGGGCGCGCTGGAGGGGATCGGCATCGGCGCGGACGAGGCGGCCCTCGCCCAGCTGCGCCGCCGGGGCGTCGTCCCGCTGGCCACCACGCTCGCCATGGACGCCCTGGCGCAGGTCACCGCCGCCGACGAGACGGCCGTGACGGTCGCGGGGATGGACTGGTCGGTGTTCATCCCGGCGTTCACGTCGGTGCGCCCGAGCCGGCTGTTCGCGGCCCTGCCCGAGGCCCAGGCCGCGCTGCGCGCCCAGGAGTCCGCCGGCCCCGCCGCCGGGTCCGACGGCACGCTCGTGGAGTCGCTGCGCGACCTGCCCGACGCCGAACAGGACCGGGTGCTGCTGCGGCTCGTCCGCGGCCACGCGGCGGCGGTGCTCGGGCACAGCAGCGGCGACGCGATCGCGGCCCAGCAGGCGTTCCAGGAGGCCGGTTTCGACTCGCTCGCCGCCGTCAACCTGCGCAACAGCCTGCACACGGCCACCGGGTTGCCGCTGCCGTCGACGCTGGTCTTCGACTGTCCGACGCCGGCCGCGCTGGCGGCGTACCTGCGCGAGGAGCTGCGCAGCGACGCGGGCGGGGCGGGCGGGCCCGGCCCGGAGGTCGAGGAGGCGACGCTGCGGCGGGTCCTGGCGACCGTGCCCCTCGACCGGTTCGCGCAGGCCGGCGTGCTGGACGCCCTCGTCGCCCTGGCGTCGGACGGCCAGCCGGAGGCGGCCCCGGCCGTCGAGGAGGAGGCCCTGATCGACGAGATGGACGTCGCCGACCTCGTGCGGACGGTCCTCGGCGAGGCGCGCTGACCGTCGGGCGCGAAGGCGAGGTGCGCTGACCGTCGGGCGCGAAGGCGAGGTGCGCTGACCGTCGGGCGCGAAGGCGAGGTGCGCTGACCGTCGGGCGCGAAGGCGAGGTGCGTCGAGCGTCTGGCGCGAACGACCGGAAGGAACGAGATGGCCCCGACCGCCGAGGCACGCGCCGGCCACCGCGCCCGGCTGGCAGCCGCGCTGAACCGGCCCGCCGCGCAGCAGCCGGACTGGCCCGACCCGGAGCGCGCGGCGGCCGTCGCGGCCGGCCTGCGCACCCTGCCGCCCATCGTGACGCCCGGCGAGACGGACCGGCTCCGCGAGCGGCTCGCGGCGGTGGCGCGAGGCGAGGCGGTCCTGCTCCAGGGCGGCGACTGCGCGGAGACCTTCACCGGCAACACCCCCGCGCACGTACGGGACAACGTGGTCCTGCTGCACCGGCTGGCCGCGCTCGTCGCCGCGGCGGCGGGCCGGCCGGTCGTGCGGATGGCACGTGCCGCCGGGCAGTACGCCAAACCGCGCTCGGCGTCCACCGACGCCACGGGCCTGCCCGTGTACCGCGGCGACATCGTCAACTCCCGCACCCCGACGGTGCAGGCGCGCACCCCGGACCCGGACCGGATGCGGCGGGCGCGGAGCCACGCCGCGAGGACGATGGACGTCGTCCGCGCCAGCGGCGCCGCGACGTACGTCAGCCACGAGGCGCTGCTGCTGGAGTACGAGGCCGCCGGGCTCCAGGCGTGCGGGAGGAACCTGCGCAGCGGGCTCGCCCACTTCCTCTGGATCGGCGAACGCACCCGCGGGCTCGACGGCGCGCACGTGGCCTTCGCCGCGTTGCTCGCCAACCCGATCGGCCTCAAGATCGGCCCGCGCACCACGCCGGAGGAGGCCGTCGAGTACGCGCAGCGCCTCGACCCGCACCGGGAGCCGGGCCGCCTCACGCTGATCAGCCGGATGGGCCACGACCGCGTCCGCGACGTGCTGCCGCCCATCGTGGAGAAGGTGACCGCCGCCGGGCACCCCGTGATCTGGCAGTGCGACCCCATGCACGGCAACACGCGGGTGCTGCCCAGCGGCCACAAGAGCCGGCACCTGCGCGACGTCGCCGCCGAGATCGACGGGTTCTTCGCCGTGCACCGCGCACTCGGCACACACCCCGGCGGCATCCACCTGGAATTCACGGAGGAAAATGTCACCGAATGCGTCGGCGGCACCTGCGGAATCACCGAGGACGACGTTCCGGCCCGTTACCACACGGCCTGCGACCCGCGCCTCAATCCCTCCCAGTCGCTCGACCTGGCCCGGCACGTCGCACGGCTGTTCCGGCCATGACTACCAGGTCGGGGTATACGCCGGGCCCGGCGGACGCTCCTAGCCTGGGTGGGTAGTCCCGCAGAGTCCCCGGTGAATTCGGAGAGACATGGACGACTCCCGTGAAGCACCCGTGTTCCCCCAGTGGCCGCAGTACGACGACGAGGAACGCATCGCGCTGCACCGCGCCCTGGAACAGGGCCAGTGGTGGCGGATGGGCGGCAGCGAGGTCGAATCGTTCGAGCGGGAGTTCGCCGAATTCCACGGCGCGCCCCACGCCCTGGCGGTCACCAACGGCACGCACGCCCTCGAACTCGCCCTGCAGTGTCTCGGCGTCGGCCCCGGCAGCGAGGTCGTCGTGCCGGCGTTCACCTTCATCTCGTCGTCGCAGGCGGCGCAGCGGCTCGGCGCGGTCGCCGTGCCGGTCGACGTCGACCCCGGCACGTACTGCATCGACGTCGAGGCCGCCGCAGCCGCGGTGACGCCGCGCACGCGGGTCATCATGCCGGTGCACATGGCCGGGCTGATCGCCGACATGGACGCGCTCGCCAAACTGGCCGCCGACACCGGAGTGGCCCTGCTCCAGGACGCCGCCCACGCGCAGGGCGCGCGGTGGCAGGGTCGGCGGGTCGGCGAGTTCGGCTCCGTCGCGGCCTTCAGCTTCCAGAACGGCAAGCTGATGACGGCCGGTGAGGGCGGCGCGCTCCTGCTGCCCGACGAGGAGCTCCTCGACAGCGCCTTCCTGCGGCACAGCTGCGGTCGCCCCCGCACCGACCGGCACTACCTGCACCGGGTGAGCGGGTCGAACCTGCGGCTCAACGAGTTCTCCGCAGCCGTGCTGCGGGCGCAACTGCGCCGCCTCGACGGCCAGAACGCGGTCCGCGACGAGCGCTGGGCGCTGCTGTCCGAGCTGCTCGCGGAGATCCCCGGCGTGCTACCGCAGAGCGGCGACCCGCGCGCCGACCGCAACACCCACTACATGGCCATGTTCCGGGTGCCCGGGCTCAGCGAGCAGGACCGCAACGACCTCGTCGACAGGCTGGTGTCCGCCGGGCTGCCCGCGTTCGCCGTCTTCCGCGCCATCTACCGCACCGACGCGTTCTGGGACGGCGTGGTGCCCGCCGAGACCGTCGAGCAGATCGCCGCGCGCTGCCCGAACACCGAGGCCATCAGCAGCGACGGCGTCTGGCTGCACCACCGGGTCCTGCTGGCGACGCCGGAGGTCATCCACGCCACCGCGGCCATCGTCGCCGAGGCGGTAGCGGCCGCATGACGATCCGGGTGGCGGTCGTCGGCCTGGGATGGGCCGGCCGCGCGCTCTGGCTGGAGCTCCTGCGCGAGCACGACGCGTTCGACGTCGTCGCCGTCGTGGACCCCGACCCGGGAGCCCGCGCGGCGGCGCGGAGCGGGACGGGGGTGCGGGCGTATCCGGACGCGGACGCGCTCGGCGCCGCCGACGTCGACCTCGCCGTGGTGGCCGTACCCAATCACCTGCACGCCGAGACCGCGACCCGGCTGCTGCGCCGGGGCATCTCCGTGTTCCTGGAGAAGCCGGTGTGCCTCACCCGGGAGGAGGCCGACGAGCTGGCCCGCGCCGAGCGCGCGTCGGGCGCGACCCTGCTGGCGGGCAGCGCCGCCCGCTACCGCGCCGACGTCACCGCCCTGCGGCGCGTGCTGCCCACCCTGGGCCGGATCCAGCACGCCGACCTCGCGTGGACCCGCGCCCGGGGGATACCCCGGCCCGGCGGCTGGTTCACCCAGCGCAGCAAGGCCGGCGGCGGCGCGCTGGTCGATCTCGGCTGGCACCTGCTCGACACGCTGACGTCGCTGGTCGGCCCCTCGGGGTTCCGGCAGGTCGTCGGCGTCACCTCGGACGACTTCGTCCGGGCCGGCGGCTGGAGCGCCGCCTGGCGCCACGACGACGACCCGGCGGACACCGGCGGCGACGTCGAGGACACCGCCCGGGGGTTCCTCGTCCGCGACGACGGCATCTCCGTGTCGCTGCGCGCGAGCTGGGCGTCGCACGACGAGCGGGACCTGTCCTCGCTGCGGGTGGAGGGCAGCGCGGGGACCGCCTGCCTGCGTTGCACGTTCGGCTTCAGCCCCAACCGCCTGCCGGAACCCGAGCTGACCGTGACCCGGGCGGGCACCACCACCCTGCTGCCCGTGCCGGCCGAGCCCGTCGGCACCGAGTACCGGCTCCAACTCGACAGCCTGGCCACGAGCCTGGCCGATCCGGGGAACCGTGGCACCGCCATCGCTGACGCCCGTTCGACCGTCGGGCTCATCGACAGGTTCTACCAGTCCGCGCACCCGGTCGCCGGATGACCTCCGGTTACCGGGTGCGCTGTCCGCCCGGCGGTGCCACCGCCGGGACCAGGGAGACGAGCCATGACCAAGCCCTCGACGCGACCCGTCGGAACCGGCCTCGCCGTGCCGCTGCGACGGGCGGTGATCTTCGACCTCGACGGGGTCGTCGTCGACAGCTTCGCGGTGATGAGTGAGGCGTTCGCCATCGCCTACGCCGAGGTCGTCGGCCCCGGGCCCGCACCGTTCGCCGAGTACCGGCGGCACCTCGGCCGCTACTTCCCGGACATCATGCGGGCCATGCGCCTGCCCCCGGCCATGGAGGAGCCCTTCGTGCGGGAGAGCTACCGCCTCGCCCACCGGGTCACCGTCTTCGACGGCGTGGTGGAGCTCCTGGCGGCGCTGCGCGCCCGTGGGCTCACGCTCGCCGTCGCCACCGGCAAGAGCGGCGAGCGCGCCCGCTCCCTGCTGGACACGCTCGGCCTGCTGCCGCACTTCGCGCACGTCATCGGCTCCGACGAGGTCGCCCGCCCCAAGCCCGCACCGGACATCGTCCTGCGGGCGCTGGAGCTGCTCGGCGTCGGAGCGCACGAGGCCATCATGGTCGGCGACGCGCCGACCGACCTGCTCAGCGCCCGGGGCGCCGGCGTGAGCGCGGCGGCGGCGGTGTGGGCCGGGCCCGAGGAGGACGAGCTGTTCGCCGCCCGTCCCGACGTCGTCCTGCGGCGGCCCGTTGACCTGCTGGCCCACTGCCCGCCGGTGTCCGGCCCCTGACCCGCTGCCCGCCGGTGCCCGGCCCCCGAGCCGGCCCGCGCGGCGAAGGAGACGATCGCGCATGTCCGCAGCACCACAGCTCGCCTCGGCGTGGTGGCGCACGTTCCGGCCCGCGCCGGCCGCACCCGTCCGGCTCGCCTGCTTCCCGCACGCCGGCGGCTCCGCGAGCTTCTACCTGCCGCTGGCCCGGGCGCTCGCGCCGGAGATCGAGGTCCTGGCCGCCCAGTACCCCGGCCGGCAGGACCGCTACCGCGAGCCCGTCGTCACCTCCCTCGCGGAACTCGCGCGGCGCTGCTTCGACGCGCTGCGGCCGGCCCTCGACCGGCCCGTGGTCCTGTTCGGGCACAGCATGGGCGCGCTGCTGGCGTACGAGGTCGCCCTGCTCGTGCAGGACGCCGGCCTCCCACCGCCCGCGCACCTGGTCGTGTCGGGCCGCCGGGCGCCGTCGTGTTACCGCGACGACCGGTTCCACCGGCTGCCGCCCGCCCAGCTCGTCGCCCAGATCCAGGTGCTGCGCGGCACCGACGAGGGCGTGCTGTCCGACCCCGAGACGCTGCGCCTGATCCTGCCGGCGGTACGCGGGGACTACCGCGCGGTCGAGACGTACCGCCACGACCCGGACAGGCGGGTCCCGGGCCCGGTCACGGTGCTCACCGGCACCGACGACCCGATGGTGACCGCCGACGAGGCGAACGCGTGGCAGCGGCACGCGAGCGGCCCTGTCGACGTACGCCCGATGCCCGGCGGCCACTTCTTCCTGGCCGACCGCGTCGACGAGATCGCGGCGCTGGTCAGCGCCATCGCCGCCGGCCGCTACCGGGGGTCGCCGGGCCGGTGACCCACCGGCTCGGGCCGGCCGGTGCCCAGCGACCGGTGTGCCGCCCGGGCGATCCGCAGCCCGCGCAGGCCCGCTGCGCCGTCCGGGCCCGTCGGCCACCCGTCGCGGACCCCGGCGACGAAGGCACCGAGCATGGCCGCGTCGAGTACGGCCGCGCCGAGGTCCGCCGCGCCGCCGCCACCGCACCCGGTGCCATGGTCGCCGGGCCGGTCGCCGTCGCGCCCGGTGCCGTGGTCGCCGTCGCGCCCGGTGCCGTGTTCGCCGTCCCGTCCGGTGCCGTGTTCGCCGTCGCGGCCGGCGCTTCGCACGTCGAGCAGCCGGGCGAGCGGATCGAACCGCACGGTTCCCCGGTCGCCCACCAACTCCACGCGTGTCGCGCCGTAGCCGTGGCCCCACGTGGCCACCGTCCCGCCCGGATAGCGCACGACGACCACCGAGGCCGGCGCCACGGTCGAGGCCTGGGCATAGACCTCCTCCGCCGGTTCGCCGTCGAGCAGCAGGTCCACCAGGTCCACCAGGTGCGGGGCCCAGTCCGGGTGGCAGGTGCCGTTGACGGTGCTCAACTGGCCGAGGCGGCCGTCGGCCACCGCTTCGCGTACGGCGTCGAACGCCGGGCCGAACCGGGCCGGACAGGCGAGGGTCAGGCTCACCCCGGCGCGCGAGCACACGTCGATCATCGCCTCCGCGTCCGCCACGCGGCCGGCCAGGGGCGGCTCGCACAGCACGTGCGCCCCCGCCGCGGCGGCCAGCTCGGTCAGCTCCCGGTGCAGCGACGGCTCGCCGCAGACGACGACGGCGTCGGGCGAGACGTCGACCAGGTCGACGCCGGGCAACGCGCGCAGGCACCGACGGTAGCGCGCGGCTCTGGCGTCGCCGTCGCCCCCGCCGCCGGAAGCGACGACGATCCTCATCGGACAGCCTCCATCGCGGACAGGTGGTCGTGCGCCTCCACCGTCGGCTCGCGGTGCTCCTTCGCGGACAGGTCGACGGGCCGCCCGGTCCAGGAGGACCGCGCCGCAGCCTCGGCGAGGCGCACGACGGCCACCGCGTCCCGCGCGCCGACCCGTGGCGGCGGCCCGCCCGCGAACGCCGCCGCGAACTCCCGGATCTCCGCCACGAACGGAGACTCCCCGAAGTGCCGGGGCAGGCCCTCCACCGCCCCGCTGGTCACCTGGAGCTCCGGTGTCCACGCGGAGTCGTACGAGACCGAGCCGGCGGTGCCCAGCACGTGGAAGGCGCGGTGGATCGGGATCGGCGGTGCCGCCCACCCCCCGGTCACGTGGCTGACCGCGCCGCTGGCGTGGGTCAGCACCGCCGTGCCGGTCGCCACCGCGCCGGCGGGAGCCGGCATCGCCACCTGACCCTGGTAGCAGGCGTACACCCGCACCACGTCGCCGAGGATCCAGTGGGCGATGTCGAGGCCGTGCAGCATCTGATCGGTCAGGATCCCCCCGGACTCGGCGCTCGCCCGGCCCGTCCACGGCGTCGGGTGGTGGCCCGTCACGCTGAACCGCCCGGCCGCGGGCGCGCCCAGCTCACCGGCCGCCACCAGGTCGTGCAGGCGCGCGTACGGGGCGAGGAAGCGCGTGCCGTGGGCAGGGTAGACGGGCACGCCGGCCCGTTCGGCAGCGGCGACGATCGCCTCCGCCTCCGTGCCGGTCGCCGCGAGGGGCTTCTCACAGACCACGCCGAGGCCGGCGGCGATGGCCGCCAGGGCGATCTCCGGGTGGGTGGCGGTCGGCGTGCAGATGTCGACGAGTTCCGCGCCGCTCAGCGCCTCCGCCAGGCTGGCGACGGCACGCACGCCGAACTCGCGGGCCAGGTCCGGTGCCCGGCCGTCGTCGGCGTACACGCGTACCCCCGCGCCCACCCGCCGCCACGCGTCGAGATGGATACGGGCGATCGGCCCGGCACCGACAAGCGCGACCTCGGGAACCCCCATTCGTTCATCTCACCCGCCCCGCCGACCACCGGCCATCCCCCGATCTTGTAGACCAGGAGAAGAGCACGAAGGGGGCGAGGGTGCCCAGGACCGCGACGAAGAGCACCCCGGGCAGCAGGTCCCGCCGCCCGAGGATCCTCGGCACGCGTGTCCGTTGAAGACTAGGTAGATCCTGGAAGATTCCGGCCCCTGGAGGGGCCGTTTCACTCCAAGATCTCCCAGCCGCGGGGTCCCGCGAGCCCCACCACTCGCTGATCTTGCAGTTGCGGCCCCTCAGGAGGGCGCTTCACCCGTGGATTGATCGCCGTTGCTCAGAAGAGGCGCTGTAGCGGTCCGACCTCGGGGTCGGCGAGGGCCCGGAAGTGCGCGACGAGTCTTCCCACCACCCGGGGATCATGGAGCACCACGCCGACCTCGATGTTGTGGGACAGTGCCCGGTCGGTGAGGTTGGCACTGCTGACCAGCGCGACCTCACCGTCGGCGGCGATGAACTTCGCGTGCAACGCGGCGTGTGAGTTTCCGCTTGCGGCCCGTCGTGCGGCTGGCCAGTGCCAGAACGTCGCCTGGTGGCGGAGGGCCGCGAAGGTGGCCGCCGCCCCGGATGGCCCGCGCAGGGCACCGCCGTGCTCGGCCGAGCTTTCCAGGATCAGATCGATGCGTACGCCCCGGTGGGCCGCAGACCGCAGCTCGGCGATCACCTCGGCCACCCCGTACGCGGCGAAGCTGGCCACGAGCAGGCTGCGCTGGGCCGCCCGGACGACCTCGACTACCACGGAACTCGTGAGCCGCACCGGCACGGACGAACTGGTCGGCCCGCTGACGGCCAGCTCCGTGCGGTGCGCGTCCACGCGCTGGTGGAGGAGGGCGGCGCTGCGCAGCGCCAGAGCAACCGCTGGGCCGGGAAGGCCGGGTGCCTCGGTGCGCCAACTCCTGACCAACCGTCCGGCGTGAGCGCCGACCGAGAACCCGGGCCGGACGTCGGCCAGCTCGGCCGCGACCGTCGTGCCGTCGGTGGGCCTGTCCACGCCCATCAGCACACCGGCCCAGGCGGTGACGTGCTCGGTGGGGAGGGTGGTGGCGAGGTCGGCGATCACCTCCGCGAACCGCTCGTGGCTCACCGGGCGAAGAACCCGGAGCCGGGATCGGTGAGGGTGTCGACCAGCAGTGCCCGGTCCAGATAGTGGTTGCCGCGTTCGCAGGAGGTCTCTGCGGCGAAGAGACAGGCGTGGCAGGCGGCGGCCGACAGTCGGGCGTGCACCGTCGGGTCGTGCTCGGCGCAGAGCGGGTCGGAGCTGCACAGCCGGGCGGCGTCCAGGGCCCGTTCGACGAGAGGGCCGAGCCGGTCCGTGCGCCCCAGGGAGACGAGGCCACCGAGGGTGCCCTCGCTGTCCGGTGCCGAGGTGTAGAGGAGCACCCCGGCCATGGGAGTGTCGCCGGAACGGGCGTAGACGCGCTCCCCGATGCCGGCGGCGCTGTATCCGCACTCCAGAGCCAGCTCACGGATGAGCACGTGGGCGAAGGTGTGCAGCAGGACGTACCGGGGACCGGGGTGCGCCTCCGGGTCCAGCCTGCGCTGCGCCCGCCAGAGGTCGTGGGCGCGGATCAGGAGCTGCTCGCGTTGCTTGACCTGCGGCTGGTGTTCCCACTCGACGAGGCGCTCCTCGTCGAAACGGAGGAAGATCCCTTCGCCCCGCATCTCGGCGCAGGGCAGCCAGGTCGGCTTGCCGGTGGTCAGCGGCGCCCGTCGGCGGTCCGGCGTGTCGAGCACGTCCCACTCGGGGGCGTCTATCCGGGTGAAGCCGTACAGTGCGGAGACCTCCCGCAGCCGGGGGACGAGGACCACGTCCCGGAGCCAGTCCCGTTGCCGGGCCGGCACCGGCTCCGGGCGGGTGGTGAAGTCGGGCAGCTCGGTGCTGGTGCCGGCGGTGAAGGCCAGCCACTCGGGCCTGCGCAGGTCGTCGCCGTCGTCGGGCTCGTCGTCGGACCCGGCCCTGCTGCGGCGCTGGATCGCCGCCCAGACCCGGTCGACGCCGTACGGCTTCAGCTCGGCCCAGCAACCCTGGGTCGGCATGATCTGCTTGGCGATGGCGGCGTCGAGCCCGGCGAGGGGGGACAGGTCCGACCAGCGGTCGGCGACGACCTGGTCGACCGGATGCTCGGCCCGGGGGAGGCTGAACACCCGCAACTGCATGGCGAACCAGCTGTTGGTGGCGCCCAGGGCGAGCGTGCGGGTGGGGGCGTCGCAGGGCTCGTAGGTGCCGAGGTGGGGGTGGCGGCCGCGGCAGGCGGGCAGGGTCCGCTCGGCGTGCAGGCCGATCGCCAGCGACATCGGTCGGGAAGCCTTGCACTCGCAGGAGATGAAGATGTTGGCCGCCTCGCCGGTGCTGCCGCGTTCGGCGAGCGTGAGCGAGTGACCGGGGCCCGGGTCCGTCCCGCCGTGCACGACGTACGACCAGGGGAAGTCGTCCAGGTGGCCGTTGTCGCAGGCCAGCACGAAGCGGGCCGGCACTGCGGTGGGACGGGAGTTTCCGTTGCCCCGGCAACTGTGCACGTAGCGGGCCCGGTCCGGCTGGTAGGGCGACGAGAGCAGCTCGAACAGCCCGGAATCCGCCGGCGCGAGCCGGTTGCACCGGGTGTCCGAGCAGCGTAGCCAGGTGGGAAAGAGCGCCACCGGCACACCGACCCGGGTCCAGTCGGCGAAGAGGTCGGAGGTCTCGGGCAGGTGCGGCGGAAGCCGGAGACTCTCCACCTGGCCGCCGAGCCGGTGCCGGATCGCCGCGAGCAGTCTGTCCTCGGTCACCGTGGCCGAATGCGTGAGGTCCCAGTGCGCCAGCCCCAGGGTCAGCACCGACAGGCTGGGCAGGTCGGCGACCGAGCCGACGCCGTAGGTGTGCAGCAGTTGGTTGGGGCGCAGCGCGCCGACCCGCAGGCTGCGCTGCTGCGACCCGCTCACGAGGACGCCCCCGCAGCGCCCACGGTGGGCGGGACGAACGGTGGTGGATCGTCCCCGACGGCACCGAGTTGCAGTTGGAGCTGGATGCCGGGCTCCACGTCCCGCAGGGAGGTGGGACAGGTGGTCTGTGCCCACCGGCCCTCCTCCGGTCGGTGCAACAGCCCGGCGACGTCGTCGCTGTGGTACGGCTTGTCGTAGGCCAGCCGCCGGGCGGGCCGGGCCCGCTCCCGCGCCCACAGGTCGAGGCGGGCTTCCAACTCGTCCTCCACCCGTTGGCGAACCGTGTTGTCGGCGGCCACCTCGCTGCGACGCTTGAGGAACCGCACGACGTGGTCGGCGAGCTGACCGTGCCGGTCGAACTCGCGCGCCCGCAGGTTGCCGTTGTAGGTGCTCTCCAGATCGCGGACCAGGGCCACCAGCACCCCGGTCAGCCCCCGGTCGATGGCCCGCTCCGCGAACGGGGTCACCGACAGCGCCTCGACCTGCCGGTAGACCGTGGCGTGGAAGTGGTCGAACCGTTCGTAGTGCGACAGGTCGCGTGGGCGGGCCCAGTTGTAGACGGTGAACACCAGGCCCGGCGCCTGCCGCCCGACGCGGCTCGTCGCCTGGATGTATTCGGCGGCGGACTTCGGCTGGTTGGCCACCACCATCACGCCGAGCCGGGCGATGTCGACCCCGACGGCGATCATGCTGGTGGCGAGGAGCACGTCGACCGGCCGGGGAGCACCCTTGGGCCGGGCGCCGTCGAAGCGCACCGCGAGCCGGTCCAGTAGCGGCCGGATGGCGTCCGAGGGCATCCGGGAGGTCAGCTCCTCCAGGTAGGGGTCGTACCGCCGGGCGAGCCCGCGCTCGTCGGCGCGGACCAGTCGGCTGGAGACGTCGTCCTCCACCAGCCGGCGCATGCCGCCCAGGTCCCGGAGGCTGTTGAAGTAGCCGACCAACGTCATGTACGGGTCGGTGACGCGGTTGCGGCCGTAGGTCTCGTGGAGCTTCTGCGCCGCGCCGAGCACGGAGACGTAGACCCGGATCAGGGTCGACCGGAGCCGGTTGCCGTGCGCGCAGATGCCGATGTAGCGGCGGCCCGGGTGGTCCCCGGTCTCGCGCTGGCGGGCGAAGAAGCTGTCGGAGGCGTCCAGGCCCGACGGTGGGAAGACCCGGGTGCGCCGGTTGAACAGCGCCCCGATCTGCTGCTGGGCGCGGCGCACGGTGGCGGTGGAGGCGATCACCTTCGGTCGGGACCAGTGGCCGGGGGCCGGTTCCCAACTGGCCAGCCGGTCCACCGCCGTCTCGTAGAGCCCGACCAGCGAGCCGAGCGGCCCGGAGATCAGGTGCAGCTCGTCCTGGATGATGAGGTCCGGTGGACGCAGCCGCCCGCAGGGGACGACTCGGTTGCCCGGCCGGTGACGCTTGCGCTCCCAGTCGGTCGATTCGAGGTCCTCGGTGAGATAGCCGTGCTGCTCGCAGCGCTTGCCGACCCGACCGAAGAGGGCGGCGGTCTCGCCCTTCCACGGCAACTGGGCGAACTTGTCGACGGTGGCGATCACCAGGGCCGGCGGATGGCGGTAGAGCTCCTCGTCGACGAGGATCACCGGCAGCCCGACCTGGTCGCCGGCCAGCGGGTAGCTGCCCGCCTCGCTGAACGGGCACTCCACGTCGAAGCAGAGCACCAGGGTCCGCCAGTGGTCCCGCTCCACCTTGATGTCCCGGCCCGGCTCGACCTTCGTGCCGCACCAGGGGCAACTGGTGAGCTGGTGCGGTGAGCCGATGCCCCGGTGCGACCGGCCCCGCCGCCGCTCGTCCAGCCACTCCTTCGCGTCCTGGGTGCGGTTCGGGGTGACCCGGCCACCGACCCACAGCCCGATCCGGATCGGCGTCTCGCCCCAGGTCTGCGGGTCGGCGCGGCGTAGGGACTCCGCCGCGCAGATCAGGGTCGCGGCGCGCTCGAACTGCTGGATGGTGAGCAGGCGCAGGGTGTACCGCATCAGCACCGCCAGCCCCGCCCGGCCGGTCAACCCGCCGAAGTCCGGCTGGCGGCGGCGCACCGCGATGGTGAAGGCGGTGAGACCGAGGTACGCCTCGGTCTTGCCGCCACCGGTGGGGAACCAGAGCAGGTCGGTGATGGCGCGCTCGACGTCGTCACCCCGCTCCGGGTGCCGGGGGTCGGCCAGGGCCGGCAGGTTGATCAGGACGAAGGCCAACTGGAACGGACGCCACCGGTGGTTCTCCGGCTGATCGGCCTCGGCGACCGCCTGCGCCAACGGGAGGTTCGGGTGTTCCCGCCGCCGGGCGGCGACCACAGTGTGCACACGTTGCAGATACATCGCCCGGTTGGCGAAGCCGAACGCCTCGCGGGCCGTCGGGTCCGGGGCGGCGAGCAGCCTGATGCCGGCGGCGATCCGGTCGGCCGCCTCCCGGGCGTCGCGCAGCGCCTCGCGTGCCTGCGGGCCGTACTCGTCGAGTCGCCGCTGCGGGTCGGTGGCGGTCGCCTCGTTGCGGTCGATCCACGCCCGGTAGCCGGCGACGAGGGGCCGCAACGCGGCCGTGAGGGACTCGACCGGGCCGGCCGCCAGCTCGGCGAGCCGCCGCATGTCCAGCTCCACGTCGGCCAACTCGGGCAGGTCGGCGTCCCGCTCGCTGCTGGGCACGTCGGTGAACGGCAGCTCGTGCGCGGGGACGGTCGTGGTGCGTACCCGATGGGCCCGCAACGGATCGGCGGCGGCCGGCTCGGTGTGGACGGCCGTGCCGTGCCCCACCGCGAACTCGGGGTGGAACCGGTAGGCCATCGCCAGCCGGCGCCGCTCCGCCTGGTCGGCGTCGTCGCCGCCGGTGACCTGCTCCGGTCGGGGTACGAAGACCGGCTCGTCGCCCGTCGGGCCGGTCGCGGTCAACTCGACCTGGAAGATCCACCGGTTGGCCTGGCGCGGCGAATCGCTGTGTTCCCGGTTCTCCAGGAAGAGCGAGACCAACCAGACGTCGCCCAGCCGACGCACCCGACCCCGCACCACGACCTTCGGCTGTGCCGCGTCGACCGGCAGCGGGGCGATCGGCCCCTCGCGCAGGGGCACGGTGACCGTTCCGCCGCGCTGGTGCCGCCGCCAGATCCGGCCGCCGGCGTGCTCCGCCCGCTCGTCGCCCCCGGTGTCGTAGCTGCCCCAGGCGGCGTTGACCCGCAGCTCGGGGACCGACGGCGGCACGCTGGTGGTGAAGCCGAGCGCGGAGGGCGCCAGGCTGGGCACGTTCGGCGCGGTCGGCTCGGGGCCGCCCTCCGCCGCGTCCGAGGCGGTGGCCTCGGCGAAGGTGTCCTCAGTGGCCGGATCGACGGACACGCCGTTGGGGGCGAGCCGCCCGAGGACGTAACGGTCCAGCGGATTCTCCCTGGCGGGAAACTCCTCGGCCGGCCCACCGAGCGGCCCGAGCAGGTCGGCAACGACCAGCTGTTGCAGCTTGTCGCGGATCACCCGCTCATCCGGTACGGCGAGCACGCTCTCCCCAGTCATGGGAGCGACCGTAGCGTTTCCCTGCGACAGCGTGGGGGCCGGTCCGTGCGGTGCCGCCAGGTGACCTGGGCGGTGCACGGCTTCCCGTCAATCGGCTTCAGCTGCGCATCGTGTGGTATCGAAGACTGGCCGAGCGATCGCCTCCATCAGCCGCCTTGCCGGAGGGTAGGTCGGATCCACATGGCGGCCGAGGACGATCGCGGCGACGGTGGTGGCACCTGCGGTTTTCAAGGCGTGGGCCAGCGACTGCACGCGGGCACCCGTCGTCCAGGTGTCCTCGAGGATCAGTGCGTGGACCGGCTCAGGCGACGGCGGCAGGGCCGGCGAGAACCAGTCGGCGTGGAAGTCGTGATCGTCCGACCCGTAGCTGGGATTGACGGAGCTGGCGATCCAGGGCAGGCGGAGCCGGCCGCCGACAAGATCGGTGAGCGGGTGCGGGCCGAGGGTGTTGCGGGTGCTGGGGACGGTGATGACATGAGTCGGCGACGCGCCGGTGCGGGCCGTTACGCAGGCGAGGTGGTCGCGCAGGAAGAGCAGCAGGAGGGCGAGCAGGCTGCGCTGGGCCTGCTCGGACCGGGCTGTTCCCTTGTACGTCCGGAGATTGTGATGGTGCTGGCCGGTGCGTGGCGAGTAGGAGATCGGCAGCACCACGTCCGCGAGGAGGCCGTTCGAGCGGGTCAGGTGGGACTGGCAGCGGAAACAGAGCGAATAGCCCTCGCCTCGCACCCCTCGGCAGGTGGGACAGATCCAGGCGTGCGCCGGTAGCGGGTTGCGCAGGTAGCCGCGCTGGACCTCGACGTACCGGCTGATGATGGTCCAGCGCTGGTCAGTGGAGGGCGAAGTCAGGGAAGGTCTCCAGGCCGGCATCGGTGGGCTGGTAACTGAGGATGTCGTCGACCGCTTCCAGCAGTTGCGCGGTGCCGTGGACGACGTAGACGCCGGGGTTGTCGGCGAACGTTCTGGCCCAGCCGCACCGCATGACCTGACTGGTGAGGACGACGGGGCGGCCGTGCTGGAGGGCGAGCCTGGCCTGGATCCGTGCGCCGCTGGTCTCGCCCGCCTCGACGACGACCGTCGCGACCGCGTATCCGCTCATGATGGCGTTGCGCATGGGGAAGCTCTGCCTGCTCGGCGGGGCATCGGGCCAGAACTGGGAGATCAGCAGGCCGACGTCGGCGATATGGTCCTGCAGGCGTCGGTTCTCTGCCGGGTAGTGCCGGCGGATCCCGGTGCCGATGACCGCGACGGTGCGCCCGCCTGCCTCCAGCGCGGCGAGGTGCGCGGCGGTGTCGATGCCGCTGGCGAGCCCGCTGACCACGGTCACCCCGCGCCCCGCCAGGGTGGTGGCGACCGCGCGGGCGATCCGTAGCCCGTCGTCGCTTGCCCGGCGGCTGCCGACGACGGCCACCGCCCGGTCGTGCACCCGTAGGTCGCCTCGGCTGAACAGGAGCGGTGGCATCTCCCGGATGCCGAGCAGTTGGGCCGGGTAGGTGGAGTCGAAGAAGGCGTGAACGCCTATCCCCTCCGCCTGCCAGCCGACGATCTCGGCGGCGGCGGTGTCGATCAGATCGGCGACCGACTCCGCGTCGGGGAAGAGCGTGTCGGAGTGGCCGACCGCGCGGTCGAGGACCGCTCTGGCGCTGCCGTTGTCCTGGATGTCCAGGGCCGTCTCCGACCAGCTCGTGTGCGGGCGGCGAAGGAGGGCGACCAGGGCGGCCCGCTCGATCATCGCCGTGTCCATGGGCACGATCGTAGGCCCTGGCCTGCCGTCCTGGCTCGGCCATCCCGGCTGGTGTCGCTGGCGACGATCCTCGACGGCGGTCATTTGTCGAACGTACGTTCGATGGGAGTGGGGGTCAAGCCGCAGTTGACCTTGGGCGAATCCGCCGTGCGGCAGCCGGCCCCACCGCGCGCCGATCTTGCACTTGCGACCCCCGAGGGGGGCGCTTCACCCCTTTCGCCCGGGCCGAAACTGCAAGATCGCGGGAGGCGGCGGCGTCGTGAATTTCGAATTCGAAATTCCTTTCCGAGGCAGGGGTGTCGTGGACGCTTCGGCGTTCATCGAGGGCTCCAGCTTCGGTGTGGTCACTGGCGGGTCAGTCCGATGGTGGTGGCGAGGCGGGTGATGTCGGCGGAGGACTGCCCGGTGCGGAGGATGGCGGTGAGGGCGGTTCTGGCGGTCGGGCGGGTGCGGGTCTCGGCGGGGGCGATGCGGTCGGCTGCGGTCAGGGCGCGGCCGGCGGCCCGGGGGTCGCCGAGGTCGAGGTAGGTGTGGGTGATGTCGATGAGGTGGGCGGCGCGGTGTTCGGCGGGGAGCAGGTGCCAGCCGTCGCTGTCGACGACCTGCCGGTGGACGATGGCGGCATGGTGGTGGTCGCCGAGGCGGGCTGCGGTGAGGGCGCGGGCGAGTTCGACGCCGGTGGGGCCGAAGGCGATCCCGTCGCCGTCGTGGTGCCGGCCGTCGTGGGTGGTGGCGAGGTGGGCGGCGCGTTCGGTGAGGTCGTGGGCGGTGGGGGCGTCGCGGTAGGTGGCGGCGGCGAGGGCGGCTTCGAGGAGCAGCGTCCCGGTGAGGCCAGGCTCGTCGGGCAGGAACGCGCGCGACGGGGTGCGGTCGAGTTGGTGTACGGCGGTGAGCGCGGCGGCCTGCGCGAGGCGTCCCCGGTGCAGGGCGCGCAGGGCCTGGGCGAGGGAGACGGCGGCGAGGCCGGTGCGGTGGGGGTCGCCGGTGGCGGCGGTCATGGCGCGGTCGGCGGCGAGCCAGGCGAGGTGGGGCTTGCCGAGCTTGACCAGCGTCTGGGCGGTGAGCCGGTAGACGCGGACGGGCGGGTCGGGTGCTGTCCCGGTGTGGTGGGTGTGCCGGGTGGCGGCGAGCAGGTCGGGCAGGGTGCGCAGGACCTGCGGGTGGTGGCCGTTGCGGTAGGCGGTCCAGGCGTACCCGGCCTGGTCGTCGAGCTGCCGCACGGTGGGGCTGTCGGTGTCGGGTGGGTCGTGGCGGGCCAGCGCCGCCCGGATGCGTTCCACGGCGGCTTCGGTGTCGGTGACGGTTTCCCGGCGGGGCTTGCCGGTGAGCAGGATGGTCGGGGTGACGCCGAGGGCGGTGGCGACGGTTTCGATGACGGAGAGCCGGTCGAGGGTGCGTACGCCTCGTTCGACCTTGTCGACCCAGCTCTTGGACTTGCCGATCCGGTCGGCGAAGACCTGCTGACTCATGCCCCGGCGGGCCCGCAGCTCGGCCATCCGCCGCCCGATCGGCGCCTCGTCGCGGCTGTGCCGGCCGGGCCCGGTCATCGGCCCCGACCCGCCGGTGGGATGGCGTCGGTGGTCTCGCCGCAGCGGGGACACCAGCGCGACTTGACCCGGAAGGCGAGCAGCCCGAGCAGGAAGCCCGGCACCAGCCCACCGAACACGAGGGGCACGACTTCGGACATCACGAGGGTCCTCGCTTCCGGACGGCGAAGTGGATCTCTGAGGGCTATGCCTCGGCGGGCACCAGAACGGTCGTGCCGGACCAGTCGATGTCCTCGTCCGTGATGGCCTTGTCCGGTTCGTCGTCCTCGTCGAGCGTGGAGTAGCACGCGTAGTAGCGGCCGAAGCCGTACGCGCCGGCCGCCAGGGTCGCCAGCGCCCACGGCCGTAGCTGGTCGCGCAGCTTGTCCGGGGCCTGCCGGTCGACGGGCACCCGGACGACGCCGAGCAGGTCGTACCACTGGTCGGCGGTGCCGGCCTCCAGCACCCGACAGAGCGAGAACGCGTGCCGCACCTGCGGCTCCCGGCTGATCCACCTGCCCTCGTTGACCATGCTGCCTCCTTGTGCGCGATGAAGCTCGCCAGAGGCAGCATCGCCGACCACGGCGCTTATATCAAGGGGATGGTGTTCAGCGTGTCGGTGCACTATGGTCATTGCGGCAACCGTGACAACGACTGGACGGGGTTGAGATGACGCCGAACGCCGCAAGAACCCGCCGCAAGCCGACGCCGCCACTCGCATCGCCCACCGTGCAGGCGTGGGAGCTGGGGCTGCGCCTGCGGGAGCGCCGCGAGGAGGTGGGGATGACGGCGGTCGCGGCGGGCCGCGCCAGCGGCATCACTCAGGCGTACATCTCGGGGGTGGAGGCCGGCCGGGTCAAGCTGCCGGGCGACCGGCTGGCCCAGCTCGTCAAGATCTACGAGATCGACCCGTCCGACGCCGCCGAGTTGGAGGTCCTGCGGGTCGGTGCCATGCAGCGGGCCTGGTGGCACCAGTATTCGCAGCTCTTCCCGGCCGACTTCCTGCGCTTCCTCGGCTACGAGGCGGGCGCGGAGCACGTCCGCAGCTACCACAACGAACTCGTGGACGGGCTGTTGCAGACCGAGGGGTACGCCCGCGCCGTCATCCGGGGCGGTAACACCTACGTCCGGCTGACCGAGATGGACCGGCGGATCGCCGCGCGGATGGCGCGGCAGCGGCGGCTCGGCGGCGAACACCCGCTGCGGCTGACGACCGTGATCACGGAGGGCGCGCTGCGGCAGCAGGTGGGCGGCCCGGAGGTGATGCGCGCCCAGCTCGACCACCTCGACCGGCTGCTCACCGAGCGCCCCGAGCAGATCGAGATCCGGGTGATGCCCTTCGCCGCCGGGGCGCACCCCGCGCTCGGCAGCCCGTTCCAGATCCTGTCGTTCCCGTCGCCCCGGCTGCCCGACCTGGTCTGGCAGGAGGTGCTGACCTCCAGCGACATCATCGACCAGTCGAGCCGGGTCGCGGACTACACGATGACCTTCGCCGAGGCGCGGGAGCGGGCGCTAGGCTCGGCGGAGTCGCTGGCGCTGATCCGGCGGATCGCGAAGGAGATGACGTGATGGCCCCTCGCCCCACCCCTGACCGTGGCTGGTTCAAGTCCTCCCGTAGCGCGAACAACGCGGCGTGTGTCGAGGTGCGGTTCGTCGGAGGTGCGGTGGATGTCCGTGACACCAAGGACCGCACCGGCCCGGCGCTCGCCTTCAATGGCCACTCGTGGGCCAGTTTCGTGGCCAGGCTCAAGGCCGGCTCGGCGAGTTAGGGCACGTCCTCCTCGACCAGCACCCACACCTGCTTGAGGGGCAGTTCCGCACGAGTCTCGTCCGGCAGCCGGAGGTAGTTGCGGCACACCGCGTCGATAAGGTCGTCGGCGTCCCACACACGGATGCGGAAGTGCTGGTTGACGAGCAGCGCGCGGGCATTTCCATTGAGGCCACCCCACGCCACGAGCAGCGCCTGATCCGCGCCGTGGCTGCTCAGCGCGCCCTGAAGCTTCTGCACCACGTCGACGCCGACCGGGTTCGCGTCGCTCTTGACCTGCACCACCAGGCGAGGGCTGTCCAGGCCGAACGGCCCCCGGCCGGCGAAGACGTCCACACCTCCGTCGCCGGATGCCTTCGTGACCGTGCACGCGAAGCCCTCGGCGCGCAGCACGGCAGCGACAAGATGTTCGAGCTTGTGCCCGGCGTAATGCTCGATCAAAGTGCTCGTGATGCGGTCGCGCGCGTAGCGCTCGACATCGACAGCCGGTGAGGCATCAGCCTCCACGTCGCCCGCCTGTGGCACATCCGCAGCGACCGGGGTCGCCTTGGCAAGGGCAGGCCGAGCACCCGGATCGTGGCCCGATTCCAACACTTGGGCCATCCGCCACGCGCCATCGTTGCGGCTCACCTCACAGATGGTGAGGAACGCGCCCAGCGTGTAGAGCAGATCCTGCTTGATCGCCGTTCTCGGAACATCGGTACGCAGCCACTGCACCGGCCGAACGTGGCGTCGCTCCGGGTCCGGGTCGGTCAGGTGTTGATAGCCGCCCATCACTTTGCCGATGGCGATCTGCCCGGATGTCTTCATCGGCATCACCACAATGTCGCCATCTGCTATGCGCTCCCGCAGAGCCCACAACTGGCCTGCGTAGTTGGCTACCAGATTTGCCTTGGCGTCGGGAAAACCGGCCCGGACGAGGCCGGCCACGGCATCCCGTGTGGCTGCCGGCGTAAGGTCGGTAACCTCTCTGAACCCACCCCCAGCGACTTGATTGTCGAGGGCCCAGCTTTCGCGCTCGCCGTGCCGACCCGCTCGCACGAGCCACACCCGTGGAGTACTCGTAGCCATCGATTGTCCTTACTCTTTATGTGCTCAGAACAGGGCATCGGGCCGGGGGAAGAGGCCGCCATCCAGCGCGGGCCCCAATGAGGGCTGAGCCCCTTCCGTTCGAGAGCGCGTTGTGCCCCTCGCCTGCTTCCGTGGCTGGCGGCGGGTGGTGGCCTGTTGGGGCTTCTCCTGCGCGTGGCGCTGGTGGTTGAGTTCGAGCAGCAGGTCCAGCACGTCGACCTGGGCGGTCGGGTCGATGGTGAAGCGGGTGCCCTGCCGGGTCCGGTGGAAACCGTGTCCCAGCGTGAGGTTGAACCCGTACGCCTCGGCCACCGCCTCATCGATCTCGACGTGGATATCTCGCAGGCGCTGGATGTCAGCGTTGGCCACCTGCTCGTCGTGGACTCTGTTGTAGAGCTTTGTCAGCCCCAGATCCCGCCCCAGCATCACCGACCGCCGGTACGAGTCCAACTCCGCCCCGACCCGCGCCATCCGCTCGGTCGGCTCGGGCATCGGGAAGGTCTCGAACCCATCGGACGGCGTATAGCGAGGGTCAGACCTGAGGCTCGATTCGCCCTTGGTCGTCCACCACGAGAAGTGAAGGTTGCTGGAGAGGGAGGCGAGGTCTTCCGCCCGGTCGGTGGCGAACACGCCAAGTGCGTGCGAGAAGACCTGTCCAGTCGGGACGAAGACGGGCATACCGGTCTTGCTCACCAGGGCAATGACAAGCACGCGATCGAGCCCTTCGATTGCCTGCTCCCGGGCTGGGCCACGCTCGGCGAATCTCCACCAACGATCACGGTATAAGGGGCGGTTGCTTTTGGCGCGTTGAGGCTTAACGTGTTGCTCGACTATCGCGAAGCAATCCTTATATTGCCGCGACCTTTCTTCCGGCCAGTCGTGGAAGTTGATTACCCGCCGCCTGGCTGAGCAGTCGGGGCGGGAGTTCAGGTCCTCGCCATTCAGATAGGGAAAGAGAACATCTTGGTTCCGTGGGTCCTTGGCGAGGAGCGCCTGAGCCTCCTCGGGCTCCAGCACGAATCCCATGCCGAGCACGACTGCCCCTTGGAAGCAGCGATTCGCATTCGCGGCGAGGCGGTACGGGTTGCCGGTGACCCGCGAGCGGGCGTCCAGCGACGAGGTGATGCCTCGCACCGGTTGTCCGTCGAGGATGGGCTTCTCGCCGTCGGCGGCGTGGCCGACCCAGAGCAGGGAGACCTCCAGCGATGCCGTGCCCGGCCAGGGCTGGGACTTGTTCGCCCGGTAGACCGTCCAGCCCATGTCCACCGCCTGGTCGAGGCCGACCTCCCGGGTGTCGCCCTGGGCGATCGTGTTGGTCGCGATGATGCCGACCCGACCCTTGCCCGTGACGCTCAGGTTGCGCAGCAGGAAGTAGGAACACAGGTCGGCGTTGCCGGGCTTGTCGCGGGCGATCCGCTGCTTGAGGTACTCCCGCACGTCGATGCCGAGCGCACCGCTGACCCGCTTGCCGCCGACGAAGGGCGGGTTGCCGATGACGGCGTCGAAGCCGGCGCGGTTGACCACCTCGGGGAACTCCAGCGGCCAGTGCAGCGGCCGGATCGGCTCCGGCCGGGAGCCGCGCAGCCAGTCGGCGACGGTGATCCCGATCCGCTGCTCCAGTTCCGCGTCGTACGGCCCGTCGAGCAGGCGGTGAACGTCGTCGCTGATGCTGAGCAGGCGGCCGTCGTACTTCGTCTCCGGGGCGTCGGTGTCGTCCTCCGGGTCCCACGGGCGGCGCTGGGGGCGGACGGCGGTGGAGAGGGCCGCGCCGACCACCGCGTCGGCGGCCAACCGCAGGCCCCGGCCCAGATGCTCGACCTCGGTGAGCTTGGCGTCCTTGTCGGCGGCGTCCCGGGTGTCCTCGACCACCGTCGCGCCGATCGAGTCTCGCAGGGCGGTCATCTCGTTGACGGTCCGGTGCAGCCGGCCGACCAGGTCGCCGAAGAGGCGGCTGTGCTGGAAGCGGCCGACCTCCGGGTCGAGGTGGAAGGCGGTGAGCTGGTCGAGGGAGGTGAGCCCGACCAGCGAGTCGCCGCAGCGCAGCGCGTGATCGAGGAAGCCGAACGGCTTGCCCTTGGCCAGGGTGACCAGCCACAACGAGAGCTTCGCCAGCTCCACGGCCATGTCGTCGCGGTCCACCCCGTAGAGGCAGCGGGCGGCGACGAGGCGGCGGGCGGCGAGCAGCAGGTCCTCCTGGTCCGGGTTGCCGTTGGCCAGGTCGGACAGTTCGGCGGGCAGGCCGTCGCGTTGCCAGGCCCGCACCACCACCTCGGCGAGATAGCGGCAGGCCGCCACCAGGAACGCGCCGGAGCCCATCGCCGGGTCGAGCACCTTCAGCCGCAGCAGCTCGTCGGCCGTCTTGGCCCGCCACACGCCCTCGTCGGTGACGCCCTGGGCCGGGCCGGGGGAGAAGCAGAGCGGCGCGAGGGTGTGCCGAACGACCTCCTCGGCCAGCTCCCGGGGCGTGTAGTGGGTGCCGGTGTTGCGCCGGTCGCCGAACTGGGTGAACAGCACCGAACCGGCGGGGAAGACCGTGGGCAGGTCGCGCAGATCGACGCGGAGCAGCCCCCAGTACGGGCGTACCCGATCGGTCAGGTCGGCGTCGTTGTCGCAGGCCGCGTGCAGCGCGGCGAGCTGGTGCGGCGCGGGCGTCGCGGCCCTGGCCCTCTCCACCTGCCGGACGGTGAGGTCGCAGCGCGCGACCAGCCAGACCCGCAGCTCCGCCTCGCCCTGGGCCGCCGCTGCCTCCAGCTCGGCCAGCGGCAGCTCCGGCTCGCGCTTGCCGATCAGCCCGACGTGCGGCTCCCGCACCCGGGCGCAGGAGAACTCGAGCAGGCCCTCGTAGACGTGGCCGAGCTGCTCGACGCCGAGGCTGGAGTAGCTGAGCTGCTCGGCGGCCCTGCCCCGGTGCCGCAGCACCAGCAGGGCGTCCAGCATCTCGTGCACCACCCGGTCGGTGACCGCCGCGTCGACCAGCCAGGGGAACCGTCGGGGGTCGAACAACGAACCGCCGTGGGCGGGGATGCGCAGGTCGGGGTGCTCGCAGCCGCCGTGGACGGCGGCGAAGAGGGCGAGCAGCCGGGGCCAGGCGGCGGTGCGCCGGTCGCCGATCTCGTTGCTGTGCATGTCAAACGCCGTGCGGAGCTGGCCGTGCAGGGTGGACGCCGCGTACGCCTGCGCGTAGAGCGGGTCGGCCACCGGCAGCAGCCGCTGCTCCTCGGCGTAGAGCAGGAAGACCAGGCGCATCAGCACGGTCAGCGCGCCCCGGTAGATCTCCCGGTCGCTGACCTTGCCGAGCAGTTGCCCCTCGGACTCCCGGTCCAGCCGGGCCAGCTCGCCGACGAAGAGTTCCACCGCCCGGCGGACCTGGTCGCCCAGGGTGGTGGTGATCTGGGTGAGCGCCTCCGCGCTGCGCGCGAACAGCCCGGCGAGGCTGGCCGACGGGCGTCCGTCGGCACCGGTCGGCGGGATGAGCACCCGGGGCGCGGCGAGCAGCGTCGCGAAGGCGCGCAGCAGCGCCGGCTCCTCCAGCCATAGGTCGGCGTCGAAGACACCCGCCCCGGTCGGCTCGCCCCGGCGGGCGTGCACCAGCGCCCAGTGCTGCCCGTTGGTCACCAGCGCCAGCGGCACGCCGGTGTCCCGGCACAGCTGGGCGGCCTGTTCGACCGGGGACGGCCGGCCACCCCGGGCGGCGGTGAGCGACGCGTCGAAGGGCAGCCGGTGCACGTGCAGCCGGGCGGCCCGGCCGCCGCCGGGTTGCGGGCCGGACAGCACCGCGTCCGGCCGGAAGCCGCCGCTGTCGGCGACCCCGACCGCGTCGTCGGCACGCGCGCTCGCCGGATAGCCCAGCAGCTCGCCGAGGACCAGCTCGACCCACGCCGGGCCGAGCAGGTCCGGGGCGTCCTGCACCTCCGCCCAGCCCCGGCGGATCCGGTCCCGCATGTCGTTCGGCACGGTGTCCAGCCCGTGCGGCAGCGCCTCGACGAGCACCGGCACCGTCAGGAACGGGCCCTCCGGGCGCAGCAGGCCCAGCCACTCGGCGTGCTGCTCGTCGATCTTCTGCGCGGGGGGCCGGGGCGCGCGGCGACCCGCGCCGGCACGGCCGGACGGGCCTCGGGACTGGCGGGGGGCGGCGGGCATCAGCGGGCACCTCGGGCCAGGGACGCGGGGACCAGGAAGGTGACGGCAGCCGGGAACCAGCGGGCCGTCGGGTCGGCGTAGCGGCGGCGCAGCGCGTCGCTCTCCCGCTCGCGCTGCGCCGGGATGTCGCGCAACCGGGCGTGCAGCGCGTCCCGGTCGGCGTGCAACTGCTCGCGCTCGACGGTGAACAGGGTCGGCTGCTCCCAGTGCGGCTCGTCGGCGAGCTTGCTGCGGATCGAGGTCTCCAGCTCGGTCAGGACCGCGCCGATCGCGGTGACCTCCTCCTCACAGCGCCGGGCGAGCAGCCCGTGCAGGCTGCGGGCGCGCTGGTCGGCGCGGGTGCCGAGGGCGCGGCCCAGCGGCCCGGCCAGCGTCGGCCACAGCTCGGTCAGGCTCTGCCGGACCTGCTCGGCGGGGACCTGGTCGGTCGCGGCGGACAGCAGGGCCTCCAGCTCCTCCTGGCGGGCCCGGGTGAGTTTCCCGCCCTCGATCGGGCCGCCGGCGGTGACGATCTCCTCGTGCAGCCGGGTGCCCTCCGCGCCGGTGACCACCACCCGGCCGTGCGCGACGAGCGCCGGAGAGCGCAGCAGGTCACCGGGCACCACCCGGGCGGTGACCCGGCTGAGCTTCGCGCCGCCGGACCCGGCCTCGCCCCGGGCCTGGGCCCACAGCTCCGCCCGCAGCAGGCGCAGGCACATCTGCACCAACTGGTGCCCGAGGTGCAGCAGCACCACGTCGGTGCGCCCCGCCGCCGCGTCCGGGTCGAAGGTGATCGGCCGTTCCCGGCCGGTGACCGGGTGCAGCAACCCGTCGTTGCGGGCGGTGGCCCACGCGCCGGGCAGCTCGGGCAGCCGGAACCAGGGGCCCGACGCGTCCGCCGGGGTCGGCGCGTCGATCAGGTCCCGGCGGTGGGCCAGGCGCAACCCCGTGCGGACCACCCGTTCCACGGTGGCCGGGGTGAGGTTCAGCTCCGCCCGGCTGCCCTTCAGCGTCTCGGTGAGCCGGTGCAGGTCGCGGGCCAGGTCACGTTCCACCCGCAGCCGGGCGCGGCTCGCCCGCCGGTCGATCTCGACGTCGGTGACCTGCCAGTCGGTCCGCCTGCCGGTCATCTTCTGCTCGACCTGGGTGGCGATCACCTCGCCCGCGCTGCCCAGGTCGGTGCGGATCGCCTCGACCTTCTCCACCGCCAGCCGCAGGAACGCCAGCTCGTCCTCCAGCGAACCGGTGGTGTAGTCGACGTGCTGCCAACCGGCGGGCACGAAGTGCAGCACCTCCACCCGGGCGGCGCGCTGGCCGTGCCGGTCGATCCGGCCGTTGCGTTGCTCAAGGCGGTTGGGATTCCACGGGATCTCCCAGTGCAGCAGCCGATGGCAGTGCCGTTGCAGGTTGATGCCCTCGCTGGCGGCGTCGGTGGCGAGCAGGACGCGGACGTCGTCGAGGTCGGGATGTTCCGTGAAGACGTTCTTGACGTGCTCACGCTCGTCCGGATCCTGGCCGCCGTAGAGCAGGGCGATCCGTTCCGGCGGGTAGCCGGCACTGAGCAGCCGCTCGTGCAGCCAGCGCTGGGTGTCGCGGTACTCGGTGAAGATGATCACCCGCTCGCGCTGCCACTCGCCGTCGGGCCGCACGATCGGGTCCAGCCAGCGGTGCAACGCGGCGAGCTTGGCGTCCGGCCGGTCCTGCGCCGAGCGGGCCCAGGTGCGCAGCTCGCCGAGGAGCGCCCGTTCCTCGGCCGACAGCGGGGCCGCATAGTGTCGGACGGCGGTCAGGGCGTCCGCCTCGGCGCTGCCGTAGGCGGCATCGTCCTCGGCCGTCTCGGCCAGCCGGTCGATCACCGGTTGCAGCACCTTCTCGCCGGCCAGCCGTTCCGCCCCGCGCGCCGGCCCACCGGAGGCGGCGTGCTCCCGGGCGGTCATCGTCGCCAGGTGGGTCTCGACGGTCTCGGCGAACGCCTTCGGCGACGAGAAGAGCCGCCGTTTGAGCAGGGTGGTGACGAAGTCGGCGGCGATCTCGCCGGCCCGACCGTCGGCGTTCGCCCGGCGGCTCGCCGCGTAGCGGTCGAGCAACTCGTGGGCGTGCCGCTCGGCAGCCGGGTAGTCGACCTCCAGATAGCCCAGATGACGTGCCGGGAAGCGGGGAGAGCCGTCCCACCTGGGCGGCAGCTCGCTCTTGAGCCGCCGCACCATCACCCGGGCCAACTGCTCGTCGGTCGGCTTGACGCCCCGGGCGAACCGCTGGTCGTCGAGGAGCTCCAGCAGCGCGGTGAACGACTCGGTGAAACCGTTGTGCGGGGTGGCGGAGAGGAAGAGCCGGTGCTCGCAGTGCGGGGCGAGGGCGCGGATCGCTTTCGTGCGGTGCGAATCCACCGCGTACCGCCCCCGGCCGGACGGCGCGCAGGTGTGCACCTCGTCCACCACCAGCAGGTCGAAGGCGCGCGGATAGCGCGGCGTCGCGGGCAGCACCTCGCGCAGCAGCCGCAGCGGCCGGTCCCGCTTCAGCCAGTCCACGCTGACGATCAACCGGGGGTAGTGCGTCCACGGGTTGGTGTAGAGGCCCCGGGTGCGGCGCAACTCCCGCAGCAGGGCCGCGTCGACGATCCGGAAGTCGAGGCCGAACTTGTCGCGCATCTCGTCGCGCCACTGCCGGGTCAGCCCGGCCGGGCACACGATCATCATCGTGCGGGCCCGGTGCCGCAGCATCAGCTCCTGCATCACCAGCCCGGCCTCGATGGTCTTGCCGAGGCCCACGTCGTCGGCGATGAGCAGGTTCGTCCGTGGCATCGACAGCGCCCGGACCACCGGGTCGAGCTGGTAGTCCTCGATCTCGATGCCGGAGCGGAACGGCGCCTGAAGGGCCGTCCGGTCGGCCGAGGCGATGGCGCCCCAGCGCACGGCGTCCAGGAACGCGTCCAACTGCCCGGGGTCGTCGAACCCGTGCCGAGGGTCCGGCAGCGTCGCGCTGTCGTGCACCCGTCGGCCCGGTTCCAACTCCCAGACCACCCGCAGCTCCTCGTCGCGGGCGTCGTCCTCGATGCTGACCAGGGTGGCCAGGTGCGGGGCCTGACCGGTGAACACGTGCGGATCACCGCTGGTCACGTCGCTGCGGACCACGTCGGCGACGACCCAGCGCCGATTGCGTACGGTGACGAGCTGGCCCGGTGCCGGGGCGGTGTCGGTCGCCACGGTCATCCGGCTCGAACCATTGATGTGCTCCTTCTCCGCAGACGGCAGACGTGAAGGTTAGTACGGAGTTCCACACTGGATCTACCCGAGATCCACAAAGGAGCCAATGACGGACCTTCGATCGGAAAACCGACAGACGTGATCCCGACGCGGCCCTTCTTCCGTAGGTTGGTCGGCACCGCTCAGCCAGGAGGTTGGATGTCCCACGTCCGCATCCGGATCGACTTCACCCCGCTCGACGACGACGAGTTCGTCCTCGGCGAGCTGACCGACGAACTGGCGGACGACCTCCGCGAGGTCGGGGAGGTGGAGCGCGTCGAGCAGCCCGTGACCGACCCGAACGCCAAGGGCGTCGCGGAGCTGGCGCTCGGCGTGGTGACCGTGCTGGCGGGCGCGGACCCCGGCTACGTGCAGGCGCTGGTCGACGTGGTCCTGGCCTTCCTTCAGCGCCACACCGGCCGCCGGGTGCACCTGCGGGTGGGCGACATCGAGCTGACCATCGACCGGCCCACCCACCGGCAGACCGACGAACTGGTCGCCACGGTGCGGGCGGCGATCGAGCGGGCCCGCCCCTGATGGGTCGGCACGCCCTGCTGCTCGGCACGGCCACCTGCCACGCCGACCGCGAACTCGCGTCCCTTCCCTCCGTACGCCAGGACGTCGCGCAGCTCAAGGCGCTGCTCGACGGTGCCGGCGAGTTCGACAGCGTACGCGCGGCACTGGACCTGCCGGCGGCGCACCTGCGTCAGGTCGTCGAGGAGTTCTACGGCGCGCGCCGCACGGGCGACCTGGCGCTGCTCTACTACTCAGGCCACGGGGTGCTGCACGGCGACGGGCAGTCGCTGTTCCTGGCGGCGACCGACACGGTCGGCGGGCAGTTGCACGCGACCGCGTTCGACACCGACGGCATGCTGCGTCACCTGCTCAACGACACCAAGGCCAGCCAGAAGGTCGTCCTGCTCGACTGCTGCTTCTCCGGCGCGTTCACGGCCCGCAACCGGTTCCGAGGTGGGGTGCGCGAGGAGCCGCGCCGCCTCAAGCGTCAGCGTGGCACCTTCATCCTGACCTCCAGCACCCATCAGAAGGCGTCGAAGGCGCAGGGCCCGGACCGGCCGTCGGTCTTTACCGAGGTGCTCCTCGACGGTCTGCGGGGTGCGGCCGAGGGGCCGTCCGACGACGGGTGGATCACCACCAACGATCTTTCCCGGTACGTGCCGACCGAGATGGCCCGTCGCCGCCAGCACAAGACGGTCGAGTCGAGTGAGGGTGTCACCGAGCCGATCCGGCTGGCGACCGCGCCGGGTTCCGCCGCCGAGGCGACGCGTGCCACCGCCGTCACGGCGAGCCCGGCTGACGAGGCGGCGTTCGACGCGGACCAGTGGCGTCGTCTGGTGACCTACTACGTCAACTGCATGCAGCGGTCGACCGTGTTGCAGTCGTTCATCGACCCCCGGTCGACCCATGCGTACGTCGCGGCTCCGCCCGGGTGCGAGGCCGTCTTCACCTCGGAGACGCCCGTCCAACTGGGCGGTGCGGCGGCCAGACTCGCCGCGCGGGCCCGCGCCGACGGCAGGGAGCTGCAATACGGCTACCCGGTCGCCGCCGTGCGGCCGGCCCGACAGAAGGCGATCCGGTTCGCGCCGCTCCTGGTCTGCGAGGTGACCGTCGGCGCGGACGACGTCCTGCACGCCTCCTTCCCGCCGCGCCCCAGCGCCGCCCTCGTCGACCTGTTCCAGCTCTCCGAGGTGGAAAGCGACGAGCTGCTGCAACGCGTCGAGCAGGCGTTCGTGCCGGGCGACCCGGACTCCCTCACCGCCACCGTCGACCTGCTGGTGAAGACGTTCGGGCTGAGCCCGGTGACGGAGCTGGACCCGGCGGCGCTCGGCGGCACCATCCGGCAGGGAGCGGTCAACGGGGTGCAGAATGCCGCGGTCCTCTACACCGTCGATGCCGCCGACTCACCACAGCGGCAGCTCGTCGACGACCTGCGAGGCATGATCAAGAACCCGAAGCTCATCGAGGGGACGGCGCTGGGTGCGCTGGCGCTCCGCCCCGACGAGGTCGCGGCGAGCCCGGACGGGTCCGGCTCGACGCCCGTGGTGACGGTGGCGATGAGCGCGGCGAACGAGGCACAGGAGGAGATCATCCAGGCGGCGATGACGCGGCCGTTGACGGTGGCCCAGGGGCCACCGGGCACCGGCAAGAGTCAACTCGTCACCGCACTGCTGGCCACCGCCACCGCCGCCGGCCAGAGCGTGCTGATCGGCTCCACCAGCAATCAGGCCGTCGACTCGGTGCTCGACCGGGTGACCGACCTGATCGGCCCGGGCCTGCTGCTGCGTACGGGCAACAAGGAACACCGGATGCAGGAGCCGAAGCACCTCGCCGACATCCTGGCCGCCTATCCGTCGGCGGAGCGACCCACCTCGGCGGACGACCGGACCCCGCTGCACGAGCTGCGGCTGCTGGCCGAGGAAGCCGCCGGCCTCCGAGCGGCGCTGGACGAGCGGCGGCTGCTCGAACGCGACCTCGCCGACCTGGCCGCCGAACGTGCCGGTGCCCCTGGCCCGGACGGGGTCATGCTGCCGGCCGACGACACGGAACTGGCGCACCTCGTCCACCTGACCGATCGGGCGCTCGCCAGCCGGTGGTTCGGCTGGTGGTACCGGTGGCGGCTGCGGTCGTACCAGGTCGCAGACCGGGACGATGTCGCGGCGCTCGCCGAGCGGGCGGTGATCGAGCTGCGCTGGCGGGAACGCCTGATTCGCCTCGCCGCCTTGCCCGACGCCGAAGCCTCCTGGCGGCGGCTCGTCGACCTGATCGGCACCGAACGCCCCACCCTCAGCATCGACCTGCTGCGGGCGCAGATCGCCCGCCGGGTGGCCGCCGGAGCGCGGGTGCTCCAGGACCGGGCCGACGAGATGGCCAAGCCGATGTCGGACAGCTGGTCCTACTTCCCGGAGCTGCTGCGGGTGCTGCCGGGCTGGGCGGTGACCGCGCTCTCCGCCCGACGCCTGAAGAGAAGCCCCGCCCTGTACGACCTCGTCGTGATCGACGAGGCGGCGCAGTGCACCGTTCCCGCGATCCTGCCGATGCTCTACCGGGCGAAGCGGGCCCTGCTCATCGGCGATCCGCGTCAGCTCGCACCGGTCGTGGACCTGCCCGAGGGCGACGACATTGCCGAGCGGGCCCGAGCCGACCTGAGCACCGGCTGGTTGGCCGCCCGCCGGCTGACCTACACGGCTCATTCCGCGTACGACGCGTTCGCCGCGGCGGCGGGCGCGACGCAGCTGCTCGACGAGCACTACCGGTGTCACCCGGACATCGTGGACGTGCCGAACCGGGAGGTCTACCAGGGCCGGCTCGCCGTGCTGACCGACCCGGCCCGGCTGGCCGCCCCGGCCGATCCGGCGGTGCGCTGGTGTGACGTGCCCGGCAGGTTCAGCCCGGGGACGACCGGGTCCGGGTTCAACCCGGTCGAGACCGATGCGGTCGTCGCCGAGGTGGCGGGCCTGCGGGCGGCGTACCCCGATGCCTCGATCGGGGTGGTCACGCCGCTCGCCGCGCACCAGCGTCGCCTGGCGGCGGCCCTGCGCGCCGCCGGTCTCACCGAGAATCTGCTCTGCGCGACGATCCACAAGTTCCAGGGCAGCGAACGGGACATCATGGTCGTCTCGCCGGTCGGTGCGCACGGCGTCCCGGACCGCACCCGGGGCTGGCTGGCGCACCAGACCAACCTGTGGAACGTCGCCATCACCCGGGCCCGGTCCCAGCTCGTCGTGGTCGGTGACCGGTCGTGGTGGTCGGGCCAGCGGGGCCTGCTGACCGCCCTGGCGCTGGCCGGTGGCCCCGGCGATGCTCAGCCGGACGCCGTGAACGCGCCGGCGGACCGACTGCACCGTGCCCTTCGGAGCGCCGGGCTCACGGTGCGGCGGGACGTTTCCGTGGCGGGGCAGCCCGTCGACCTCGTGGTGCGGCGCGAGGACGCCGAGCTGGCCGTGGTGGTCGACGATCCGGCCGGCGATCCGGACGGCCGGGGGCTGCGCAAGGTGCTCGCCCGGCTCGACGTCACCGGAGGCTCCACCCCGGTGCGTCGGGTGCCCGCGTGGCGCTGCCTGGCCGAGCCGGAGCAGGTGGCGGCGGAGTTGGCCGACGAACTGCGCCGGTCGGCGTGAGAGCAGAACCACGCCGCCCGTCGAACCTTTGCCGCCCCGCGTCCGTACCACTGCGCGGGAGGTCGACACCATGGCCGTACGCCGCATGTTCGCCGCCGTCGCGGTCGCCGCCGCGACCGTGGCGCTCGCCGCGCCCCCGGCGTACGCCCACGGGGCCCCGACCGACCCGCTGAGCCGCGCCGCCGCGTGCCGGCCCGGCGGCCCCCACGCCGCGACCGCCGCCTGCCGGGCGGCCGTGTCGGCGGGCGCGGCGGTCCGCGAGTGGGACAACATCCGGGTGGCCCGCATCGACGGGCGGGACCGGCAACGCATCCCCGACGGTGAGCTGTGCAGCGGCGGGCTGTCGGCATACCGGGGGCTGGACCTGGCGCGCTCCGACTGGCCGGCGACCGAGCTGGCGGCGGGCGCGCGGTTCACCTTCCGCTACCGCACGACGATCCCGCACCGGGGCACGTTCCGGCTCTACTCGACGGTCGACGACTACGACGCGAAGCGGCGGCTGACCTGGGTGGACCTGGAGGTCGAGCCGTTCCTCACGGCGACCGACCCGCCGATCCGCGACGGGGCGTACCAGATGACGGGGCGGCTGCCGGCGGGCCGCAGCGGGCGGCACCTCATCTACACGATCTGGCAGAACTCCGACACCCAGGACACGTACTACTCCTGCTCCGACGTCATCTACCGCGGAGCTGCGGGCGCTCGCGGTGGCCCGGCGGCGGAGAAGCCGGCGACGACCGCCGCCGCATCGGCGAAGGAGGCGGAGCCGGCGGACGCCCCCGGGGTGCTGGCCGCCGACGCGGGGACGCTGGGCGCGGCCTCCGGCGAGACCGTCGGGGGCGCGCCCGGGGTGCCGGTGGCGTCGGTGAGCCGGCTCGGCCCGGGCGGGTGGCCGGTCGCGGCCGGCGCGGCGGTGACGCTGGTCGTGCTGCTGGCCGCCCTGGTCGTACGCCTGCGCCGGCCCGCCGCCCCGCCACCCGGCCGGCCGTGTGGGATCCGCAACCACCGCGCCGGCCGCCGCCGGGTCTGGTGACGTTGCTTAACTGAGGCGGCTGTCGATCTCGGCCGGCTTCTCGACGGGGACCAGGACACCGCTGCCGGACCAGTTGATGTCCTCGCTGGCGAGGGCCTTGTCCGGCTCGCCGTCCTCGTCCAGAGTGGAGTAGCCGGCGTGGTAGCGGCCGAAGCCGTATCCACCGGCCGCCAGGGTCGCCAGCGCCCACGGCCGTAGCTGGTCGCGCAGCTTGTCCGGCACCTGCCGGTCGACGGGCACCCGGACGACCCCGAGCAGGTCGTACCACTCGTCGGGCGTGCCCGCTTCGAGCACCCGGCAGAGCGAGAACGCGTGCCGCACCTCCGGCTCCAGACCAATCCACCTGACCTCGTTCAACATGCTGCCTCCTCGGTGACGGTCTTGGAGAGAGCATCGCCGACGATGGTGCTTATATCAAGGGCGTAGCATGCGGCGAGTCTTTGTACTATGGTCGCCGATGTGCCTGCGACCGTGAACGGATGGGGTTGAGATGACGACGAACGCCGCAAGGACCCGCCGCAAGTCGACGCCGCCGCTCGCGTCGCCCACGGTGCAGGCGTGGGAGCTGGGGCTGCGCCTGCGGGAGCGCCGCGAAGAGGTGGGCATGACGGCGGTCGCGGCGGGCCGCGCCAGCGGTATCACCCAGGCGTACATCTCCGGGGTGGAGGCCGGCCGGGTCAAGCTGCCCGGCGACCGGCTGGCCCAGCTCGTCAAGATCTACGAGATCGACCCGTCCGACGCCGCCGAGCTGGAGGAGCTGCGGGTCGGTGCGATGCAGCGGGCCTGGTGGCACCAGTATTCGCAGCTCTTCCCGGCCGACTTCCTGCGCTTCCTCGGCTACGAGGCGGGCGCGGAGCACATCCGCACCTACGACAATGAGCTGCTACACGGGCTGTTGCAGACCGAGGGGTACGCCCGCGCGGTCATCCGGGGCGGCAACACCTACGTCCGGCTGACCGAGATGGACCGGCGGATCGCCGCGCGGATGGCGCGGCAGCGGCGGCTCGGCGGCGACCACCCGATCCGCGTGACCTCCGTGATCGCCGAGGGCGTGCTGCGGCAGCAGGTGGGCGGCTCGGAGGTGATGCGCGCCCAGCTCGACCACCTCGACCGGCTGCTCACCGAGCGCCCCGAGCAGATCGAGATCCGGGTGATGCCGTTCGCCGCCGGGGCGCACCCCGCGCTCGGCGGCCCGTTCCAGATCCTGTCGTTCCCGTCGCCCCGGCTGCCCGACCTCGTGTGGCAGGAGGTGCTGACCTCCAGCGACATCATCGACCAGTCGAGCCGGGTCGCGGACTACGTGGTGACGTTCGCCGAGGCGCGGGAGCGGGCGTTAGGCTCGGACGAGTCGCTGGCGCTGATCCGGCGGATCGCGAAGGAGATGACGTGATGGCCCCTCGCCCCACCCCCGACCGTGGCTGGTTCAAGTCCTCCCGCAGTTCCAACAACGCGGCGTGTGTCGAGGTGCGGTTCGTCGGCGGCGCGGTCGACGTCCGCGACACCAAGGACCGCAGTGGCCCGGCGCTCGCCTTCGACGGTGGCTCGTGGTCCAGCTTCCTGGCCGGGCTCAGGGCCGGCTCGGCGCGGTAGCGCCCTTCCTTCACGGTGCGGGCGGGCCACGACAGCTCGGACCGCCCGCTCTGGTCCGCCGAGATGCATCCTGAGCCTTCAGAAGCGCTTGATACGTATGCCGCGGGGCTTGGCCGTGTCGTCCAGCTCGATGTTTCTTGACAGATACACGGTGGTGCGTTTCCCGCGCAGCGGCGTCAGGTCGATCCCGGGTGCCGGAGCCCCTATCCACAGATCCTTCAGTTCTGACAGGTCGCCGAGTGGCGTGAGGTCGAGAACGTGCTCGGTGTTGCCGATGTACAGCAACCGCAGCCGGGCGAGGCTCGACAGTGGCGTCAAGTCGGTAACCGACGTGGCTTCGATGTCCAAGCGAGTGAGCGACGGAAATTGCGAAAGCAGCTGAATGTCTGTCACCCATCGGCACCGTAAGAGGACCAGATTGGTGAGACCAAGCTGGCTGATCTGGGCCACGAGCTGAGAGAAGCCGCCGGCAGGCTCTGCGGCCCTCGTCAAATTCAGTTCGGCTAGGTGGGACAGCGGGGCAAGGATGTTTGCGTCCCATGAGGACCGCGGAGAAGTGCTTAGTTCCGTCAACGACGGGAGGCTTGCGAGGAGCTCTCGGGTGACCGGCGCGCCCCAGACGCCGAGGGCGGTTAGTTTGCTGAGGCCAGCCAAGGCCGCCAGATCTTGATTTGCCGCGAGGTTGTGGAGGTGCAGGCGAGCGAGGTTTGGCAGAGTGGCGAGGGCGCTCAGGTCCATTTGCCTGCCAGCGACCGAAATCTGCAGGGAGTTCAGGCCGGCGTGCTTGGCGAGGTGTTCGAGGCTTCCGATGAACCTTGAGGCCACGGATAGCGAAACTAGATGTGGTGCGTCGGCAAGCAGTTCAAGATCGATCTTGTCAGAAGACATGAATGTGGCGCCAGTGAGGTGACGGAGCCGGGGCAGCGCTGGCAGCAGGCTGGCGCTGCTGATTGTCGCTTTGCCATCTTCAAGCGGTGCATCGGCGAGGACCTTCTCAGCGTATTCGTGGGGGTCGAAGTATTCCCAGGCGGTGATGAGTTCTCGTTGGACGCGGGGACGAGGATCGGCGGCGAATCGGGCGAGGCTGGCCAACGCTGCGGGTCCGTTGACCAAGGCGACAGCCCGGACGGTTGCCGCAGCTTGGGCCTCGCTCAGCGTCCCGAGGTCGGCGGGCAGCTCGGCGAGCAGCGGTTCTCCGACTGCGGCCAGGGATCGGGCCTCGGCCACGGACCGGGGCAGCAGGCTGCGCAGGTGCGAGCGGATCCGGGTGAGGATCTCCGGCTCGACCGCAGGCGCGGTTTCCAGACAGGCCGCCGCGAGCAGCCGCAGTCTGCGGGCCTTCTTCGGTTGCTCGTCGGCGAGGGCGAGCAGGCCGGTCAGCAACTGGGTGCGGATGGGCGCGTTGGCGTGGCCGGCGGCCAGGATGATGGTTTCGCGCCAGGTGTCGAGGTGGGCGTGTTCGAGGAGCGCGCCGGTGTGTCCCTGGTCGGCGGCTTCGCGGGCTGCCAGGTATTCCTGGAAGGTGCGGTGGACGAAGTCGATGCGGTCGGGTATCGGTTCGCGCAGGATGCCGCTGCGGTGGATCATGTGGTCGAGCACGGCGTTGGTGGGTGCGGCGATGCGCCGGATCCCGGCCAACCGGTGGGCGAAGCGTTGTTCGGCTTCGGCGCGGGTGAGCTCGGTTCGGCTGTTCTGGGTCAGCCACCAGGCGACTTCCTGCAGGACCTGGGCCTGGTCGCGGCTGGTGAGATCGGGCAGGTCGGTGAAGACGCCGCGTTGCGAGTCACGGCGGTGGAGCAGCATGTCGATCGCGGCCTGATAGATGTCCATCCGATTACGCGGCAGGTTGCTGTCGCGGTCGAGGTTGAGCGCGCACAGCATCGCGCACAGCAGCGGGCTGCCGGCGAGGTTCTGCAGGTGGGCGCTGCCGTCGAGCTGGGCGAGCAGTCGTTGTTCGTAGCCGGGCAACAGGTGGGACTCGCAGGGCAGGTCCCCGGCGCGGCGGACGGCCTCGTGCCAGTGGCGGATCAGGGCCTTGACGTCGGCCGGTCCCATCCGCTCCAGGAACACCGAGGTGAATCCCTCGGAGTTCAGCCACTTGGCGGACGCGGCGGCGGGCCGGGAGGTGACCACGACCCGCAGGTCGGGGTAGGCGGCCAGCAGGCCGCGCAGCCAGTCCCGGACCGCTCGCCGTTGGGCTTCGGGCACCTCGTCGACGCCGTCGACGCACAGGATCGCCCCTGCGGCCAGTTGGCGGTGCGCCCAGCCGGGAGGCATCAGCCCGGCAACCGTGGCGGCGATCAGGTCGAGGAACCGTTCCGGGGGAGGCAGGAGCTGAGCGACGTGGTCACGCAGCCGGATTAGGAACGGGGTGCGCCCGTTCCAGCTGTCGAGCTCTCCGGTGAACCCGTGCCGGGCTGCGGTGACCGCGATCCACTGCAGCAGGGTGGTCTTGCCGGAGCCGGCATCGCCGCGCAGCAGGACCCGCTCGGCAGCGCCGAGGGCCTGCTCGGCCCGTACGGAGGAGCTGTCACCGCCGCCGTCGGAGCGCAGCCGGCCGGGATCCCAGCGGAACCCGCCACGGCGCAGGCTGCGGGTGTTGGTCCCGGTGACGGCCAGGCTGATGTAGGCGATGCTCAGCGGCGTGCGTAGCCGGTAGCGGTGTACGTCGATGCCGAACAGTTCCAGAAGGTCCAGCACGGTGAGCAGATGGGCCAAATACCGGGTCCGGAACTGGGTGTCGTGGCTGGTGCCGGCGGGGGCGTCCAGGCTGGTCACCGGCAGTCGCGCCAGGACCTGGGAGAGGCCGTCGGCGACCGTGGTCAGCCGTTCCAGGGCCTGCACGGTGGCGCGGGCCTGGAACGGGCCGAGCTGGACGACCAACTGGGTCAGGCAGGTGCAGCACTCGTCGAGGACCCTGCCGTACAGGTGGGCGGCGGCCTCGCTCAGCCCGGTCCGATCGGGGACGTCGGGCAGTTGCCGGCGCAGCCGGGTGGCCATCAGCGCGGGGTCGACGTCGTCGGCGAACACCGCCGCGTCGGACAGGTCCGCATCCCGCAGCGTGTCGGCCACCGCGTCCAGGGCCGCGGCGACCTCGTTGTCGGGCAGCGCCTGCTCGCCGCGGCGGACCAGTGGCCGAAGCCGTTCGTAGACGGTGTCGACGATGTCGTCCAACCGCCGGCCGGCCCGGCGTACTCCGAGGTCGTCGGCGATTCCCGAGCCGATCAGCTCGATCAGGGAGGTGTCACGTTCCCGTTGGGCGCGGCGGTTTCCCAGCCACCGTCTCACCGCTGGCGTCACCACCGAGCCTGCGGTGCGTAACAGTGCCGTCTCGACCAAGCCCACGCCGCGCATCCCCTCGCTGCCTGCCATACCCGGCCGGTGAGCGTGTCGGCACCTTGGGGCCGTTGCCTGAACGGGCCCGCGCGGCGGACGTCCTTGCCGAGTGTCCACTTAGGCTAACAGTGGGTACTCGCCACCATGGGGAGCGCGGCGGGGCCCGATGGCGACGCTCAGCCGAGGTGGCCGTCGATCTCGGCCAGCTCCTCGGCGGTGAAGTCCAGGTTGTCCAGGGCGGCGACGTTCGCCTCCAACTGGGCGACGCTGCTCGCGCCGATGATCAGGCTGGTCATCCGCGGGTCGCGCAGCGCCCAGGCGAGCGCGAGCTGGGCCAGGGACTGCCCGCGCCGGGCGGCCACCCCGCCGAGCGCCCGGATCGTGGCCATCTTCTGCTCGTCGAGGTCGCTCTCGTTGAGGAAGACGCTCGTGCGCACCCGGGAGTCCTCGGGGATCCCGCCCAGGTAGCGGTCGGTGAGCAGGCCCTGGGCGAGCGGGCTGAACGCGATGCAGCCGGCCCCCACCCGCTCCAGCGTGTCCAGCAGGCCGTCGCGCTCGGTCCACCGGTTGAGCATCGAGTACGACGGCTGGTTGATCAGCAGCGGCGTGCCGAGGTCCCGCAGGATCGCGGCGGCCCGCTCGGTCTGCGCCGAGTCGTAGTTGGAGATGCCGACGTAGAGGGCCCTGCCGGAGCGGACGATCGCGTCCAGCGCGCCCATCGTCTCCTCCAGCGGGGTGTCCGGGTCGAACCGGTGCGAGTAGAAGACGTCGACGTAGTCCAGCCCCATCCGGCGCAGCGACTGGTCCAGCGAGGCGATCAGGTACTTCCGGGAGCCCCACTCGCCGTACGGGCCGGGCCACATGTCGTACCCGGCCTTGCTGGAGATCACCAGCTCGTCCCGGTACGGCTTCAGGTCCGTGGCGAGCAGCCGGCCGAAGTTCTCCTCCGCCGACCCGGGCGGCGGGCCGTAGTTGTTGGCCAGGTCGAAGTGGGTGACGCCGAGGTCGAAGGCGCGCCGGACGATGTCCCGCTGCCGCGCGAACGGGCGGTCCGGCCCGAAGTTGTGCCACAGCCCGAGCGAGACTGCCGGCAGCCGCAGCCCGCTGCGCCCGCTGCGCCGGTAGGTCATCGTCTGGTAGCGCTCGTCCGAGGCAAGGTACGTCACGGCACCGACCCTATCGGTGATCCGCCTCGCCGGGCCGGTCCCGCCGTGCACCGCGGTTAGGAAGGGGCCCTTCCTCCACAGAATGCGTTGACAGGTGGCCCCTCCTTGCACGCGGGCCCGCGCTAGCGTTGGTGGGGTGACTGAGCCCAACCAGGTTCTCCCGGTCCCGCCCGTAGACCTGCCCGCCACCCTCGGCGCGCTGCGGGCCGCCGGGCACCGCTACCGCACGGTCAAGCAGGAACTCCGCGACAACCTCCTCGCCCGGCTGCGCGCCGGCGGGGACCGCTTCCCCGGCATCGTCGGCTACGACGACACGGTGCTGCCCGAGGTCGAGCGGGCCCTGCTCGCCGGCCACGACATGGTGCTGCTCGGCGAGCGCGGCCAGGGCAAGACCCGGCTGATCCGCTCCCTGGTGGCGCTGCTCGACGAGTGGACCCCGGTCATCGCCGGCTCGGTGCTCAACGAGCACCCGATGCACCCGCTCACCCCCGCGTCCCGCGCCCTGGCGGCCGAGGCCGGCGACGACCTGCCGGTCGCCTGGCTGCACCGCAGCATGCGCTACGGCGAGAAGCTGGCCACCCCGGACACCAGCGTCGGCGACCTGATCGGCGACGTCGACCCGATCCGGATCGCCCAGGGGCGCACCCTCGGTGACCCGGAGACCATCCACTTCGGGCTGGTGCCGCGCACCAACCGGGGCGTCTTCGCCGTCAACGAGCTGCCCGACCTCGCCGAACGCATCCAGGTGGCGCTGCTCAACGTGCTGGAGGAGCGCGACATCCAGGTGCGCGGCTACCAGCTGCGGCTGCCGCTGGACCTGCTCCTGGTCGCCAGCGCCAACCCGGAGGACTACACCAACCGGGGCCGGATCATCACCCCGCTCAAGGACCGCTTCGGCGCGGAGATCCACACCCACTACCCGCTCGGCCTGGAGCTGGAGCTGGCCCTGATCCGGCAGGAGGCCGACCTGGTCGCCGAGGTGCCGGAGCACGTGCTGGAGGTGCTGGCCCGGTTCGCCCGCGCGGTGCGCGACTCCCCGTCGGTCGACCAGCGCTCCGGCGTCTCGGCCCGGTTCGCGATCGCCGCCGCCGAGACCGTCGCCGCCGCCGCGCTGCGCCGCTCCGGCCTGCTCGCGGCCGGTGCCACCACCGACGGGGTACGCGGGGAGGCGCCCGTCGCCCGCGTCGGCGACGCGGTGTCGGTGACGTCCACGCTGCGTGGCAAGGTCGAGTTCGAGAGCGGCGAGGACGGTCGGGAGGTCGAGATCCTCGCCCACCTGCTGCGTACCGCGACCGCCGACACGTTCCGGGCCCGGCTCGCCGGGCTGGACCTGTCCGGCTTCACCGCGCTGGTGGACGACGGCCGGGTCGTGGAGACCGGCGAGCTGGTCTCCTCGGGCGAGCTGCTGCGCCAGGTCGGCACCGTCCCCGGGCTGGCCAAGGCGCTGGACCGGATCGGGCTGGGCGACGCGCCGACGCCGGAGCAGGCGGCGGCCGGCGTCGAGTTCGTGCTGGAGGGGCTGCACCTGACCCGCCGGCTGGGCAAGGACGTCACCGACACCGGGCGCACCGTCTACGGCGGCCAGGGCTGAGGTGGCCGGCAACCGGTTCCGGTACGGCCAGTGGCGCGGCGGCCCCGACCCGCTCGCCCCGCCGTACGACGTTCGGGCGGCCGTCGACTCGGTCGGCGCGGAGGTGCTGGCCGGCGGCAACCTCCGCGAGGCGCTGCGCGACCTGCTGCGGCGTGGCCCGCAGGGGCGGGGCGGCCTCGACGACCTCGCCGCCCGGGCCCGCCGGCTGCGCCGCGAGGCGCTGCGCCGGGGCGACCTGGACGGGGCGGTGACCCGTGCCCGGGCCCTGCTCGACCAGGCTCTCGCCGCCGAGCGGGACGAGCTGCGCGGGCGCGACGACGAGGCGGCCCGGTTCGCCGAGACGGTGCTGGACGACCTGCCCCGTTCCACCGCCCGCGCCGTGCGGGAGCTGGCGGGCTACGAGTGGGTCAGCGACGAGGCCCGGCAGGCGTACCAGCGGATCCTCGACGGGCTGCGCGGCGACGTGCTGGAGCAGCGCTTCGCGGGGCTGCGCGACGCGGCGCGGGCCGCCGCCGGCCCGCAGGCCCAGCGGCAGCTCGCGGAGATGATGCGCGACCTCAACGACCTGCTGGCCCGGCACGCCCGGTCCGAGGACACCACCGACGCGTTCGCCGAGTTCATGCGCCGGCACGGCGAGTTCTTCCCGGAGCGGCCCCGGGACGTCGACGAGCTGGTCGACGTGCTGGCCCGCCGGGCGGCGGCCGGGGAACGGCTGATGCGGTCGTTGTCGGACCGGCAGCGCGAAGAGCTGGCCGGGCTGATGCGCGAGTCCCTCGGCGAGCGGCTGGCCGGCGAGCTGGCGGCGCTGGACGCGAACCTGCGGGCGCTGCGCCCCGACCTGCACCGGGGCGGCGGCGAGCGGGTCCGCGGCGAGCAGCCGCTCGGCTACGGCGAGGCGGCCGGCGCGCTCGGCGAGATCGCCGAGCTGGACGAGCTGCTCGACGCCCTGGACCAGGAGCACCCCGGCGCGACGCTGGACGACGTGGACGTCGAGGCGGTGGCCCGGACGCTGGGCCGCGAGGCGGCCGACGACGTGCGCCGGCTGCGGGAGCTGGAGCGGGAGCTGCGCCGGCAGGGCTGGGTGACCCGGGGCGCCGACGGGCTGACGCTGAGCCCGAAGGCGCTGCGCCGGCTCGCCGGCACCGCGCTGCGCCAGGTCTTCGCCGACCTGACCGCCGGGCCGCGCGGCCAGCACGACCTGCGTTCCGCCGGTGCGGCCGGCGAGGTCAGCGGGGCGTCGCGGCAGTGGGAGTACGGCGACGAGCAGCCGATCGACGTGGTGCGCACCCTGCACCGGGCGGTCCGCCGGGCGGGGCCGTCGGTGCCGGTGCAGCTCGCCGCCGAGGACTTCGAGGTGGCGGAGACCGAACGCCGGGCGTCGGCGGCGGTGGCGCTGTGCGTGGACCTGTCGTACTCGATGATCTCGCAGGGGCGGTGGGGGCCGATGAAGCAGACGGCGCTGGCCCTGTCGCACCTGATGGCGACCCGGTTTCCGCAGGACGCGCTCCAGATCATCGGGTTCGGCCGGCAGGCCGCGCCGCTGACCCAGGCGGAGCTGGCGGCCGTCGAGCCGGACCTGGAGCAGGGCACCAACCTCCAGCACGCGTTGCGGCTGGCGGGGCGGCACCTGCGCCGGTACCCGGGCGCGGAGCCGGTGGTCCTGGTGGTCACCGACGGCGAGCCCACCGCCCACCTCGACCCGGACGACGGCCAGGCCCACTTCCACTGGCCGCCGCTGCCGGAGACGATCGGGGCGACGATCCGGGAGGTGGACCGGCTGACCCGGGCCGGTGCGATGCTCAACCTGTTCATGCTCGGCGAGGATCCCGGCCTGCGCCGCTTCGTCGACGCGGTGGCCCGCCGGTCCCGGGGCCGGATGTTCACCCCCGACCTCGACGACCTCGGCGAGTACGTGGTCAGCGACTACCTGCGCGCCCGCCGGGGCCGCCGCTGAGCACCCGCCGATCCGGATCCGGGCGCGGCCCCCGACGGCCCGGCCCCGTCCGGGTGACCCGGACGCGGTAGCGCTGCCCGGCCGGGCCGGCACCGGGGTTGACTGGGATCGTGGACAGCGCGGGTTTGCGGCGGGCGTACGACGAGGTGCTCGCCGAGCTGGCCGCCGGTGGGTTCGAGCCGCCCGGCGACGGGGAACTGAGCGCCGAGCAGATCGTGGCGCACCTGGTGGCCAACGACGAGCTGATGACCGAGGCGACCGAGGCGGTGCTCGCCGGCTCCCCGTTCGCCTACTACGACCTGGACGCCGTCCACCGGCCGCAGCTCGACGCGTTGGTCGCCGAGTACGCCGGGCCGGCGGGCAGCGCGGAGCCGGTGGGCAGCGCCGGGCTGGCGGCGCTGGGCGGGCTGGCGGCCCGGTTGCGGGCCACCAGTTGGCGGTTCTGCGCGCTGGTGGACCGGCTGGGCCCGGCGGCGCAGACGCCGGTCGAGACCAGGCTGCATGAGGACGTCGACCTGCGGGTCGACGAGACGCTGCCCTGGGCCCGCACCCTCGACCTGCACGCCCGGGTCCACCTGCCGAAGCACCTGGCCCAGCTCCGGGCCCTGCGCCCGCAGTTCCACGCCCACCGCGCCTGATGGGCCTTCTGCTACGTCCACTCGCCGCCGACAGGTAACACACCGCAACCGCAGCCGCCGGGGGTGGCACCACCCGAGTGCCGCCCTTTGCTCTGCACCCGAATACGCAACGATCACGTAGCGCGACCGGCCTGCCCAGCGTGACGGCTCGCGCCTTGCGTGTGTGCCCAGGTCGAACGCCATGTTGCGTGGGTGGGTGCAGAGCAAAGGGGAAGGGGGAGGTGTGGCGAGGCGGGAGGAAGGTGACGCGGAGTCAGCTTGACCGGATGGGCGCAAACGGCAGCGAAGATGTCACGTGGTGTAGTCGAATTGCGTCAAGTCGTGCCGTTGCCGGGGCCGGCGGGGTGGCGCCCCCGGCGGGACGGGGACAGGTCAGGCGCGGGCCCGAAAGGCCCTGCGGTACGCCGACGGCGAGACGCCGACCCGCCCGTGCAGGCGCCGGCGCAGCGCGGTGGCGGTGCCGAAGCCGGACCGGCGGGCCACCTGCTCGACACCCAGGTCCTTGGCGACTAGGCCAGCCTCACGGTCAGTCGACGACCGAGACGTCCTTCCAGAACGCCACCCGGTCGCGGACCATCTCGGCCTCCGGCAACGGGTCCGGGTAGTACCAGACCGCGTCGGCGCTGCTCCGCCCGTCGTGCTCCAGCGTGTAGTACGAGGCGGTGCCCTTCCACGGGCAGAAGGTGTGCGTCGAGGACTCGCGGAGCACGTCGTCGCGCAGGGCTGCGCGCGGGAAGTAGTGGTTGCCCTCGACCACCACCGTGTCGTCGCTGTCGGCGATCACCAGGTCGTTCCAGACGGCTTTCGGCATGCTGTCCACGCTAGCGCCCCCACCGGAACGATCGTTCGCGCGTACAGTGATCTCATGCGCGCAATCCGTGTGGATCATGCAGTTGACCACGACGGAGCGGTGGACCTGCTGCGGCAGTCTTACGCCGCGGTGCCCGCTGGTGAGACCGTTCGACTGGCCAAACGCACCTCCAACCTGTTCCGGCCGAGATCCGCCCCGAGCGCCCCCGGCCTGGACGTCAGCGGCCTCGGCGGGGTGATCGGCGTCGATCCGGCCGCCCGCACCGCCGACGTGCAGGGCATGTGCACCTACGAGCGGCTGGTCGCCGCGACCCTGCCGCACGGGCTGATGCCGCTGGTGGTGCCGCAGCTGCGCACCATCACCCTGGGCGGCGCGGTGACGGGGCTCGGCATCGAGTCCACCTCGTTCCGGCATGGCCTGCCGCACGAGTCCGTCCTGGAAATGGACGTGCTCACCGGCGCGGGCGAGATCGTCACCGCCCGGCCCGACGGGCCGCACGCCGACCTCTTCGCCGGGTTCCCCAACTCGCTGGGCAGCCTCGGCTATGCCACCCGGCTGCGCATCGAGCTGGCCCCGGTCGGCAAGTGCGTGGCCCTGCGCAACGTCCGCTTCACCGACCTCGACGCGCTGGTCGAGGCGATCGGCGAGGTGACCGCCACCCGCTCCTTCGCCGGCGAGCCCGTGGACGCGATGGACGGGGTGATGTTCAGCCCCGGCGAGGCGTACCTGATGCTGGCGACCTTCACCGACGACGCGCCGCAGGTCAGCGACTACACCGGCCAGGGCATCTACTACCGGTCGCTGCCCCGGCGCACCCGCGACTGGCTGACCACCCACGACTACCTGTGGCGGTGGGACACCGACTGGTTCTGGTGCTCGGCGGCGTTCGGCGCGCAGCACCCGGTCGTGCGACGGCTCTGGCCGGCCCGGTTGCGGCGCAGCGACGTCTACCACCGGCTGGTCCGGCTGGAGCACCGGCACCAGGTGGCGGCCCGCATCGACCGGCTGCGCGGCCAGCCGGCCCGCGAGCGGGTGGTGCAGGACGTGGAGGTCCCCCTCGACGGCGCCGCCGACTTCCTGCGCTGGTTCGCCCGCGAGGTGCGGATGTCCCCGGTCTGGCTCTGCCCGCTGCGGCTGCGCGAGCCGGCCGGCCCCGGGTCGGCGCGGGTCTGGCCGTTATATCCGCTGCGGCCGGGCCAGAACTACGTCAACATCGGCTTCTGGGGGACCGTGCCGATCACCGGGGGCGCCGCCGACGGCGACGTCAACCGGCTGGTCGAGCGCGCGGTGTCCGACGCGGGCGGCCACAAGTCGCTCTACTCGGACGCGTACTACGACCGCGAGGCGTTCGACCGGCTCTACGGCGGGGACACCTGGCGCGCGGTGAAGGACCGTTACGACCCGGACCACCGGCTCACCGGACTTTACGAGAAGGCGGTAGCGCGAAGATGAGCCTGATTGACCGAGAACAGGGGGCGGCCGACGTCCCGTCCGTCCCGCCGGCCGGGGGGCGGCGCCCGACCCCGACCGTGGCCGACGTGGTCCGTGCCGTTACGGCCGGGGCCCTGCCGGTCCGGATCACGGGGTACGACGGCAGCGCCGTCGGCCCGGCCGACGCCGGGATCACCCTCGACGTCCGCTCCGAACGGGGCCTGTCGTACCTGCTGACCGCCCCGGGTGACCTGGGCATGGCGCGGGCGTACGTCAGCGGCGACCTGGACCTGGGTGGCGTGCACCCCGGCGACCCGTACGAGGCGTTGCGGGTGCTCAAGGACGAGTTGCGGTTGCGCCCGCCGTCGCTGGCCGAGGGGCTGGCCCTGGTGCGCGGGCTGGGCTGGGAGCGGCTGATGCCCCCGCCGTCCCCGCCGCAGGAGGCCGCGCCGCGCTGGAAGCGGGTGGTCAACGGGCTGCGCCACTCCCGCACCCGCGACAGCACCGCCATCTCCCATCACTACGACGTCTCCAACGCCTTCTACGAGCTGGTGCTCGGCCCTTCGATGACGTACACGTGCGCGGTGTACCGCAGCCCGGACGACACGCTGGAGCAGGCCCAGTCCGCGAAGTACGGCCTGGTCGCCGGCAAGCTCGGGCTGAAGCCCGGGATGCGGCTGCTCGACGTCGGCTGCGGCTGGGGCGGCATGGTCCGGCACGCGGCCCGGGAATACGGGGTGAAGGCGCTGGGGGTGACCCTGTCGCGGGCGCAGGCGCAGTGGGCGCAGGCGGCCATCGAGCGGGAGGGGCTGTCGGAGCTGGCCGAGGTGCGGCACCTGGACTACCGGGACGCCCCGCGCGAGCAGTTCGACGTGATCTCCTCGATCGGCCTGACGGAGCACATCGGGGTGCGCAACTACCCGGCCTACGTCCGGGCGCTGGGCGGCCGGCTGCGTCCCGGCGGGCGGCTGCTCAACCACTGCATCACCCGGGCCGACAACCGGGCGCCGCACCGCTCCGGCGCGTTCATCGACCGGTACGTCTTCCCCGACGGCGAGCTGGCCGGGCCGGGCCGGCTGATCAGCGAGATCCACGACGCGGGGCTGGAGGTGCACCACGAGGAGAACCTGCGCCAGCACTACGCGCTGACGCTGGCCGGCTGGTGCCGCAACCTGGTGGCGCACTGGGACGAGTGCGTGGCCGAGGTCGGCGAGGGCACCGCCCGGGTGTGGGGGCTGTACATGGCGGGGTCGCGGCTGGCGTTCGAGCGCAACGAGATCCAGCTGCACCAGGTGCTGGCCACTCGCAACGGCCCGCGTGGGGCGAACGGCTACCCGCTGCGGCCGGACTGGTCGGCCTGACCGGCGAGCACTGACGAAGGGGGACGGCCGCGCGGGCCGTCCCCTCTCGTCGACCTCATTGACAAGAAGAGGGTCAGCGGCTCAGCCATCCGAATTCCGGCGCTGCGGCTGGGAGTACGCCAGCGAAGGGCGAGTGCTGCCGCCGCTCAACGGCTTCCGGATCCGCTGAGGTCAGCACGGGGTGTTTTCACTGCTCGACGGGAAACTTGGAGGTGCAGAAGGTCGAGCGGGTGGGTACTGCGGGGGCCCCGCGCGCACCGTCTCCCGCCCGCCCTGCACCCGGGCCGCCGGCCCCGCCGTCGCGCCCACCGCCCGCTGGCCGGCACCGGCCATGATCGTCTGTCGTTTCACGAGACGACACGCCGCCGCACGTCTCGGCGGTGCCGGGACGTGCGGCGAGATCTTGGACAACTGGCGTTCATCGATGACAGCAACCGTCCAAGATCTGTGCTGGGGGGAGGGTGGCGGGAGAGCTGCGGGAGGGTGGGGGAGGGTGGCGGGGGCGGGACCATGCGGACGGTGACCGCGGGGATCACCCCCGCGTGCGCGGGGAACAGCACGTCTAGGCTGGGGCCGCCGCGAAGAACAGGGAGAATCGTGCGCAACCATCCGGCCGTCGTGCTGGTCGCCGTCCTGCTGTCCACCATGTCGTTGCCGATCTCGCTGACCGGTGCCTCGGTCGCGTTGCCGGACATCGGTCGCGACCTCGACGCCGGGCTGGCCGGGGTGCAGTGGGTGGTGAACGGCTACAACGCCACCTTCGCCAGCTTCATGCTCGCCACCGGCGCGCTCGCCGGGGCGGGCGGCCACCGGCGCCGGAATGATCAACACCGCCCGGCTGGCCAGCGAGACGATCGCCATCGCGGTGGTCGGGGCGGTGCTGGCCAGCACCACCGCCGGCCGGCTCGCCGACCCGGGCTTCACCTCGGGGTTGCGTACCGTGCTCTGGGTGATGGCCGGGGCGGCGCTGGCCGCCGCCGTCGCGGTGGCCGTGCTGGTCCGGCGCGGCGCGGCCCGCGCCGAACCGGCGCGGACCGCCTAAGGTGGCGTGTCGTGACGAGCACCGCGCGGCGACTGGCCGAGATCCGGGGCGGCGGTGCACCGCGCCGGCACAACGCCCGGACGATCGCCGCGCTGACCGGCAACCCCGGCTGCGAGCGCCGGGCCGTGCTGGACAGCGCGGGGGCCGACAAGCCGGGGCTGGCCGAGCGGGTCGGGTTCCCGGCCCGGTTCGGGCAGTCCCGCTTCGCGATCACCCGGGGTAACGCCTTCGAGGCGCAGGTCAAGGCCGACGGCGGGGCCGAGCTGCTGCGGCTGGTCGCCGAGCGGCTCGGCGTGGACCCGGGCGGCCCGGCGACCTGGACGGACCTGGGCGCGGACGACCGGCCCGCCGGGCGCGACGCGATCGACCGACCCGGCCCGGGCCCGGGGGACCGGCCCGCCGCGACCGACGAGCCTGACGCGACGGGCCCGGCCGGGCAGCTCGGCCGGGCCGCGCGGTCGCGGGCGGCGCTGGCCGCCGCCGCGCCGGCCGGCATCGACGAACCAGCCGCCCTGTTCGACCATCCGCTGCTCGGCCTGGACGTCGCCGGCCAGCGGGTGCACCTGGAGCCGGACCTGGTCGCGGCCCGGCTCGCCGGCCGGTTCCACGTCGTGGAGATCAAGTCGTTCCCGGTGATCGACGGGCAGGCTGACCCGGGCAAGGTGGCCGCCGCCGCGATCCAGTCCGCCGTCTACGTGCTCGCGCTGCGGGAGCTGCTCGCCGCCGAGGGACACGACGCGGCGCTGGTCTCCGCCGACGTGGTGCTGGTCTGCCCGCGCGACTTCGCCAACCGGCCCGTCGCCAGCCTGGTCGACGTGCGCAGGCAGCTGCTGGTGCTGCGCCGCCAGCTCGACCGGATGGCCCGCGTCGACGACCTGCTCGCCCGGGTGTCGGCCGGCTTCACCGCCGACCCGGCGGCCGACCCCGCGCGGCTGCGCCGGTCGCTGTCGGCGGTGCCGGCCCGCTACGCGCCCGACTGCCTGGCGGCCTGCGAGCTGGCCTACTTCTGCCGGCACGAGACCCGCACCGAGACGGCGGCGCTGGGCCGGCCGGTCCGCGAGGCGCTCGGCGGGGTCGCGACGGTGGCCGAGGTCCTCGCGTTGGCCTCCGGGTCCGACCCGGGCGCGCCCGAGCAGGCGGAGGCCGCCGCGCTGCTGCGGGCCGCGGCCCGGCTGCGCGCCGACGCCCTGGCCGGTCAGCCCGCATGAGTACGCTGCGCGCGCTCGCGAAAGCGCAGGCACTCGCGGCCGGGGTGGCCCAGCCGGTGGCCACCGTCCGGCATCTGCACCTGTCGGCCCGGCCGCTGGTGCTGGTGCCGCTGACCATGGCGGGCGAGGCGAACGCGCCCCTCGCGGCGCTGGTCGGCGACGCCCCCGACGCGGTCCGGCTGCTGCTCGTGCCGCAGCCGCGCAACCGCGACCAGCGGTTCGCGTTCGCCGCCGAGCTGGCCGGGATCGTGCTGCCCTACCTGGACTCGTTCCGGGGCGACACGGAGGCGGTCGCGGTCGACCGGGGGCGGGACGTGCGGCACCGGTACGTCGACGCGCCGCAACTCGTCGTGCCGAACGCGGCCGGGGTCACGTTCCTGCGGCTGTTCGGCCGCTCCACCCGGTTCCGCCGGCCCGACGGCGACTACCCGGTGCACCCGTCGGTGCCGCTGCTCGGGCGCTGGCTGACGTTCTTCGCCGAGCGGGCCGAGCATCCCGGCTCGTCGGCGCTGGTGGCGTTGACCGACGCGCTGACCCTGCACTGGGCCACCGGGCAGAGCGCGGTGGAGGACCGGCACCTGCCGGCGGTGCTCGGCTGGCTCGACCCGCCGCCGGGGCTGACCGGGGCGCAGGCGGCGGCCCGCGCCGAGGACCCGGCACGCTGCCCGCCCGCCGGCCCGGCCACCGACCCCGAGTTCGACAACCGGGTGCTCGCCCCGGCCATCGCCGCGTACGCCGACGCGGCCGACGACGAGGCGGCGCGGCGGTGCGCGTACGCGGAGCTGGAGCTGGCGCTGCGCGGCCAGCTCGCGCCCACCTGGGAGCTGGTGTGGCGCGGCCTGGGGTTGCTCGCCGCCCTGCCGCCGGGGGTGCGGGTGGCGGGGCGCTGGTCCGGCGACCGGGACGCCTTCACCGGCCACGCGGAGCACGTCGACGCGGGCGGCGGGCCGCAGCCGCGCCGCGACGGGGCGGTGGCGGCGGCGGTGCGCCTGCACCGGCTGGAGCGGGCCGCGGCCTCGTACGCGGTGCAGCGCGCCTACGACGACCCGCTGGTGATGGCCGAGCACCGGCTGACCGGGGAGGCGTTCGTGGGCGACGTGACCCTCGCCGACGCGGCGCGGGTGGACGACACCGGCAAGCGTCCGGTGCTGCGCCCCCGCATCCAGGTGGTGACCACCGAGCCGGTGGCGGTGCCGGTCGGCGCGACGCTGTACTCGCCGGCCCGGCCGACGCAGAAGGCGAAGGTGGTCTTCCTGACCCCGGCGGCCGACGGCAAGACCGAGGTGGTGCTGGAGCTCTCCGGCGGAATGGGTCGGGGGCTGACCGCCCCGCCGGGCACGGTGCCGGAGGTGGGGGAGCGGCTCTGCCTCACCACCCTGGCGGACGGGTTCCTGCCGGCGGGCGCGTTCCCCGCCCCCGAGGACACGCCGTGGACGCACGGCGGCCCGCCGGCCGCCCCCGCCGGTTCCGGTCCCGCCCCCGCTCCGGTGGGTGCGCCGGACGGCGACCCGACGGAGGAGTGGGGCTGACGGTCCCGCCACGCCACCGTCCTCTGTGCACCGGCCTGGCGGCCAGCCCGGTGGCTGGCTAGGCTTTCGTGGTTCGCTGTCAATCACCGGGCCTCGCCGTCGAGGGTGCGCGCAGGAGAGAGAGCCGGACGACCACTGTGCTGCCCCACGACGCACGTTCCGCCTGCGCGGCTCCCGCCGGGGCGGCCCGGTCCGGCCGGTTCGGGCTCGCCGTGGCCGCGGCGGCTCTGCTCGTCGAGCTGACCTGGCTGGTCGCCGCCCTGCCCGGCGCGGCCCTGTCCAGCGATCTCACCGCGATCGCCGTGGCGGGCTGGGCCAGCCACGCCTGCGTCCGGGCGGCCCGCCGGCACCCGGTGCCGCTGCGCCGGTTCTGGGTGCTGCTCGCCGTCACCATGTGCCTCGCCGCCCTCGGCCGGACGGTGTGGACGGTGCAGCGCCTCGGCGACGGCGCCCTGCCGCACACGATGCTCATCGGCGCGTTGTTCATCCTCGGCATCGGCACCGGCACCGCCGCGCTGCTCTGCTGCGCCGCCGCGCCGCGCAGCGTCGTCGGCCGGGCCCGTACCGTGCTGGACGGGGTGATCGTCGGCCTCGCCCTGATCCCGATCGGTTGGGTGGTGGTGTTCCGGGACATCACCGAGGCCGACCTGGCCGACCCGCTGCGCACCTTCGGGCTGCTCTACCCGATGCTCGACCTGATGCAGCTGACCATCCTCGTCGCGGTGGCCGGCCCGGCCCGCCCGATGTGGCGGCCGCTCGCCGCGATCGGGGCCAGCCTGAGCACCCGGGCGGTCGCCGACGCCGCGTACGTCTCGCTCTTCGCCCACGGCAGCTACGCCCCCGGCCATCCGATCGACGTGTGCTGGCCGCTGAGCTACCTGCTGATCGGTGCCGCCGCCCACCATCCGCCGCCCCCGGCCTGGCCCGCCTCGGAGGAGGCCGCCGAGCCGCCGCTGCCGCCGTGGTGGCGCGTCGCTCTGCCCTATCTGCCGGTGGGTGGGGCGATCGTGGCGGTGGTGCTGGCCCGCCGGCCCACCGGGCAGACCCCGCACCTGATCTTCGTCGGCATGGTGGCCCTGCTCGGGGTGCTCGCGCTGCGGCAGGGGCTGGCCGCCAACGAGAACCTGCGGCTCGTCGCCCGGCTGCGCCGGCTCGCCTACACCGACCAGCTCACCGGCCTGCCCAACCGGCTGACCTTCACCCGCCGGCTGCGCCGGGCGCTGCGCGACAGGCCCCCCGTCGCCGTGCTGCTGCTCGACCTGGACGGCTTCAAGCAGGTCAACGACCGGTTCGGGCACGGCACCGGCGACGACCTGCTGACCAGCATCGCCGGCCGGATGACGGCGGCCGTGGCCGGCGACGGCACCGTCGCCCGGCTCGGCGGCGACGAGTTCGCGGTCCTCGTCGACGGCGACCGGGAGGTCCGCCCGGAGCACCTGGCGGAACGGCTGCTCGACGCCCTGCAACCCTCCCCGGGCGAGGAGGAGGTGGGCGTGCACCCCTCGGCCAGCATCGGCATCGCCGAGTACGGCCCGCAGCACGCCTCCCACACCGACCTGCTCCGCGACGCCGACATCGCCATGTACGCGGCGAAGGCGGCCGGCAAGTCCGCGTACCGCACGTGCACCGCCGAACTGCGGGAGGCGGCGGTGGGCCGCGCCGAGCTGATCGCGGACCTGCGCCGCGCCGTCGACGAGGAACAGCTGCACCTGGAATACCAGCCGATCGTCGACCTGGCCACCGGCGAGGTGCGCAGCGCCGAGGCGCTGGTGCGCTGGCGGCACCCCCGGCTGGGGCTGCTCACCCCGGCCCGGTTCCTGCCGCTGGCCGAGGAGAGCGGGCTGATCCTGCCGATCGACCGCTGGGTGATCCACGAGGCGTGCCGGGCCGCCGCCATCTGGCGGGATCGCAACCCGGACGCCACCGTCGCGGTCAACATCGCCGCCGCGCACCTGCGCCGGCCGGACCTCATCGCCACCGTCACCGCGGCCACCGCCGGCGCGGGCCTGGCCCCCCGCGCGCTCACCCTGGAGCTGACCGAGTCGGCCCTGATCGAGGGAAGCGACGCGGTGCTGGACCGGCTGCGCCAGCTCCGCGAGCTGGGCATCCGCATCGCCATCGACGACTTCGGCACCGGCTACTCGTCGCTGAGCTACCTGCACCGCATCCCCGCCACAGAGCTGAAGATCGACCGGTCGTTCGTGGCCCGCCTCGGCGAGGACGCCCGCGCCTACGCCACGGTGGAGATGGTGGCCCGGCTCGCCGACGCGTTCGACCTGACCGTGGTGGCCGAGGGGGTGGAGACCGACCGGCAGCACGAGGCGGTCACCGCGATCGGCTGCCTGCACGGCCAGGGCTGGCGGTACGGCCGCCCCGCCGGCCTCGCCGACCTGTGCGCCGCCCTCACCCCGGCCACCGTGGAACGCTGACGCCGGCTGCGGAAGGCGTCACCCGGTGATCCACCCCCCACCCGGGTCCGGCGGCGAACGTGAATCGGCGCGCTGTCATCCGCCTACCGCGTTGTTTAGTCCACCGATCGGGTGATTAGCCCGTTTTGGTGGGTCCGTTGGGTTCGCCGCCGCCGTTGATCCGGGTGACACCCCGGTTGGTGGCTCGCGCGGCGAAGGAGTCGGCGTGGCGAAGACTGATTCGACGGGTTCCACAACAAGTTCGCCGGGCGGCACCTGGCGGCAGTCGACCGGCGCCACCTGGCGATACCGGTGGGCGCACCGGCAGAACGAGCGGCGGCAGCGGACGTACCGTGACGCCGAGCGGGCCTGGCGGCGGCGCGACGACGAGCTGCGGCGGCTGCGAGCTGCGGCGGCCGACTTCGGCCGGCAGGCCACCGCCGGCGACGGACTGCCCCTGGAACTCGCCCCCGGCGAGCGGGTGTTCTGGGCGCTGCCCGCCGCGCAACTGGTCGAGCTGCGGCACACCGCCGTGCTGCCCGCCCCGGACCTGTGCGTCGACCCCGCCCGGTCCGCGCTGCACCACCGACGCCCCGACGGGGTCAAGGTCACCGACGCCGGCCTCGCCGTGCTCACCGACCGCCGGCTCGTCCTGCTCGGCGGGCGCGGCCGGCGCGACTGGGCGTACGGGAGGATGACCGGCCTGGCCCACGACCCGGCGGCGCCGGTCACGCTGATCCAGGTCCTCGACCGGCGGCGCACCTCAGGCCTGCTGCTGCCCGCCGACGCCGCCGCCGAGTTCCGGTTCACCCTCACCCTGGCCTTCGCGGAGGCCATCGAGCAGCGGGGCGCCGTGCTCGCCCAGCTCGACGAGCTGATCGCCGAACACGATCAGACCCGGCCGTTCCGCCCCGCCATCGCCACCCCCGCCCAGGCCCGGATCACCTCCCTCGTGCCGGGCGGTCGGCGTACCGTCGCGGTGGCCGCCGCCGTGGCGCTGCTGGTGCCCGCGGTGCTGTTCGAGTCGGACCCGCCGGTGCGGCCCGGCCCGGACATCGCGTCCGCCGCCACCGCCGCGCCCACCGCCGTCCCGGCCGCGTTCCCCACCGACGGCCCGGCGGCCCCGCCGAAGCCGCGGCGCGGCACCACGCCAGGCACCGCCGTACCGCCCACCACGCCGGCGCCCGTCGGCCCGCCGGCCGCGAAGCGCGACGGGCTCTGCGGCGCGCCGGCCAACCCGTTCGGGTACGACTACTGCGGCGGCTCCCGCATCCGCCGGCCCGACGTGCGGGTGTGCGACTACTTCGACTGCGGGCAGGACTTCTGGGCCGGGGACGGGTACCTGGTGCAGTGCCGCGACGGCGCGCTCAGCCTCACCGGTGGGCGGGCCGGCGTCTGCGCCACCCACGACGGGCTGCGCCGCACGGTCTGGACCTGACTCCTCCGTTCGGGCAGGTGGCGCGCGTGTCACATCATCATCGGCATGTTCAACCTCAAGAGGGACCGCCACCGCAAGAAGAAGCGGCGTGGCGTCGACTCCTGCACCGACTGCGACTGCGACGGCCCGGACTGCTGCGACTTCGGGCTCTTCTCGTTCCTGCTCACCCTCGGCTCGGTGGCCGCCGGGGCGACCCGGGCGCCGGTCGTCGACCGGGCCGGCCGGGCCGCGATCCTCGGCTACCGGCGGTGGCTGTCGCACCGCTGGCCGGGCCAGTGCCGTTACACCCCGACGTGCAGCGCGTACGGGCTGGCCGCCGTCGAGCGGCACGGCCTGGCCGTGGGCGGGCGGATGGCCGCCGAGCGGCTGCGCCGCTGCAAGCCGCACGTCCCCCAAGGCACCCACGACCCGCTCCGCTGACCGCCCTCCCCAGACCGTGGACAGTTGTCGTCGTCGGCGGACGACAACTGTCCACGAACGCGCGGCCCGTGGTGTCGGCGTCGCCGCCCGGCCGCCCGCGCGTCATTCCGGGGCGTGGCAGACGGCCTCGACGTTGTTGCCGTCCGGGTCGCGGACGAACGCGCCGAAGTAGGTCGGGTGGTATTCCGGCCACACCCGGGGAGCGTGCAGCACCTCCGCGCCGGCGGCGACCGCCGCGTCGTGGAACGCCCGCACGGCGGCCCGGTCCGGGGCGGTGAAGGCGATGTGCGCCTCGTGCGCCGTACCGGTGGCGGTCGTGGGGCTCAGCCAGAAGTCGGGTGTGTCGCTGCCGTAGCCGAGCACGTCGCCGAACTCCATCAGCCGGCGCGCGCCCAGCGTCGCGAGGACGGCGTCGTAGAAGGCGGCGCTGGCCGGCACGTCGCGGACCTGGATGCCGAGGTGGTCGAGCATGACGTGTTCTCCTCGCGTGGGGTGGGCCGGGTCAGGCTAGACCCGCCCTACGACACTTCTCCCGACGCGACGTGCGCAACTGGCCACGCCGGGGCGCCGCACGATGGAGCCCTGCCGGTACTGTCCACAGGGCCGTCGGTGGCCAGGCGGAGCGGCGTACGTCCGGCGTCCCGGCGCTGCCCGCCGCGTCGTGCCAACGACGTCGTACCAACGACTCAGAGGGGTGGCGCTGGTGATGCTGTGGGCGTCAGTAGCGCTCACTAGGCTGCTGGAATGACGGTGTGAACTTGAAGGAGTGGGCGCATCAGCTACCGGGATCTCGTACGCGACCGCACGGCGACGTTACGAGTCCGGGACGCTGCCCGTTTCCACGTACCGTCTCGGTCGGCTGATCATGGTCGGTGAGCCGTTGACCGGCGTAGCTCCGAACACCGGGCTGACGGTGGTGTACGCCTGTGTTTCGTCGGCCGACCAGGAATCGGACCTGGATCGGCAGGTCGCCCGGGTCGCTGTGTCGATACCGCCGGGAGTGGCCCGGTGGCAGCACGTGGAGCCGACCAGAAGACCCGCGTACGCGGGCAGGTGGCCGTGAAGCGTGAACCCGGCACGGCATCCGCCGACAAGACCGGGACCGTCCTGCCGCAAGGCAGAACTACCAACCGTGTGCTCGCTAGAGCGCACTGAAAGGTAACGGTTCACATGCTTTCCCGCGTCACCTCCGCGACGGAGACGCCGTCGCTGATCCTCGACCGCGCGACGTCCCTCGTCGACTACCTGATGGCCGTCCGTGCCCAGCTGGAGAAGCCGGCCCGCACGGTGCCGCAGGCGGACGCGTACTGGCAGCACGACCTTCCCGACCACGCCGACTGCCAGGTGGGCGCCTCCACCGCGGACGGCAGCTGGCTGCGCGTCGGCCTCCCGCCGGCGCCGAAGCAGCTCCGGGCGCCCGCCGAGTTCGCCCCGTACCTCGCCGAGCCGCTGTCGCCCGCCACCGAGCCCCGGCTGACCGGCGACGAGGAGAAGGTCGAGCTCCTGCAACCCCGCTTCGCGCAGTGGCGGGACCAGCAGTGGCGCCCCTGGGCCGAGCAGACCCGCCGCACCGAGCGGGTCCGCGACCTGCACCGCGGCCTGTTCGACCTGAAGCACCGGGTGGACATGGACGCCGCCACCCACGAGCTGGTGTGGGGGCACGGCGTGCTGCGCGCCGACGTCGCCGGGCACCGGGTGCGGTACCCGCTCGTCGCGACCCCGGTCGCCATCGAGTTCGACGCCGACCGGTCGCTGATCCGGGTGGTGCCCCAGGGCTCCGCCCGGGTGCAGACCGACTCGTTGACCGGCCTCGACGAGCGGTACCTCGGTCAACTGCTCGCGCTGACCGGGCCCGGCGGGCAACTCGACCTTGACGTCTGGGACGACCCCGCCCGTCAGGAGTTCCTCGAACGCGCGCTGCGCCGCCTCGGGCACGACCCGACCGTCCGCGCCGCCGACGCCCCCGCCCCGGGCGGACCACACGCCCACGACACCGGCGTGCTGTTCGTCCGGCCCCGGCAGCGGATGCTGCGCCGCTTCCTGGAGGAGCTGCGGGCCCGGCTGCTCGCCGGAGACACCGCCAGCATCGGCGCGCTGGCCGCCATCCTCGCCCACGAACCGAGCCGCCTGGAGATGCCGCAGGACCAGCCCGCCCGGTGGGCGCCGCTGGGGGAGCGGCTGCTCATGCCGCTGCCCACCAACGAGGCGCAGGAGTCCATCGCCCGCCGCCTCGCCCAGCACCGCAACGTCGCCGTGCAGGGGCCGCCCGGCACCGGCAAGACCCACACCATCCGCAACCTCATCTGCCACCTGATGGCACACGGCAAGCGGGTGCTGGTCGTCGCCCAGAAGGAGGATCCGCTCCGGGTTCTGCGCGACGGCCTGCCCCAGGAGATCCAGTCGCTGTGCCTGGCGGTGCTCGGCCGCTCCACCGACCAGCTCGTGCAGCTCCAGCTCGCCGCCCGCGAGCTGTCCGACCGCGGCGCCACCCTCGACCGGCGGGCCGAGCAGCAGAAGGTCGACCGGCTGCGCCGGCAACTGGAGGAAGCCGAGCGGGACCTCGGGCTCGCCCTGGGCGGCCTGCGCGCCGTCGCCGAGAACGAGTCCGCCCGGCACGAGATCGACGGCATCCGGCTGTCACCCGGCGACGTCGGCGCGTGGCTGCGGGAGCGGGCCGACCGGTACGGCGACATCCCCGACCCGGTCGCCCCCGACCTCGACGCCCCGCTGACCGTCGAGGAGTTCAGCGACCTGCTCGACATCGCCCGGCGTACCGAAAGGCGGGACCGCACCCAGGCGCTGCGCCACCTGCCGACGGCGGCCGACCTGCCCACCGCCGAGGCGGTCCGCGCCGCCCGCCGCGACCTCGGCGCGGCCCGCCTCGAACTGGACCGGCTCGCCGACGCCGGGGTGCTCGTGCCCGAGGTACGCGTCTTCGGGCAGCCCGCCCTGGAGGAACTCGCCGGGCAGCTGCGGGAGGCCCGCACCCTGCTCACCGAGCGGGAGGGCGCGTGGACCGACCGCCTCGGCACCCTGCTCCAGGCCGACCCCAACTGGCGGATCCGGTGGGAGGACCACGTCACCGCCAGCGAGCAGGCGCTCGCCGACCTGGCCGCCGCCGCCCGGGTCATCGCCGGGCACGAGGTCACCGTCGCCGACGCCCAGCTCACCGAGCCGCGCCGGCTGCTGGCCCAGCTCGACGAGCTGCGGCAGCGCTTCGCCGCCGGCAAGGGCGTCAGCAAGCTCTTCCACGGCACGCTCGCCCGGATCGCCACCGACTGCCGCATCGACGGCGAGACGCTGCGCGGCACCGACGACGTCGACATCGTCGTCGCATACGTCACCCGGCGCCGGCTGCGCCAGGCGCTGGCCACCCGGTGGGCGGAGTGGCGGGCGACCCTCGGCCTGCCGGCGGAGGCCGGCGACCAGCCGGAATACTGGACCGGCCAGCTGCTCACCGCCGCCGCCACCGCCCTCGACTGGGACCGGCGGCGCTGGCCCGCCCTGCTGGGCACCGTCCGCCGGTTGCTGCCGCGCGCCGAGCACACCACCGACGTACGCCGGCTCACCGCGCTGGCCGCCCTGCTCGGCCGCTGCCCGGCGGTGTTCGCCCACGACCGGCTCGTCGCCGAGCGACGCCGGCTCGACGCGCTGCTCCAGCACGGCATGTCCAGCACCGACGCCAGCGACCTGTGGCGGCTGCTCGACCAGGCCCACCAGGGCGACCTCGACGGCTGGGACGGCATCCTCGACGAGGTGCGCCGGCTCGCCGCCCTGCGCCCCGAGGCGCAACGCCTCGCCCAGCTCACCGACCGGCTGCGGCCCGCCGCCCCCGACTGGACCGCCCAGATCGAGGACGGCACCGCCGCCGCCCTGCACGGCACCGGCGCGGACTGCCTCGGCCGCTGGCGGTGGCGGCGCGCGCAGACCTGGTTCGACCAGGTCGTCGGCAGCGTCGACCCGGTCGCCCTGGGCCGGCGCGTCGACCGCACCCGGGAACGGATCCGACAGCTCACCAAGGAACTCGTGGTCGCCTCCTCCTGGCTGGAGGTGTCCCTGGCGCTGGATGACCGGCGGCGCGCCGCCCTCGCCGACTGGACCACCGCGCTCCGCAAGATCGGCAAGGGCACCGGCAAGAGCGCCGCCATGTGGCAGGCCCACGCCCAGAAGGCGATGGCCGCCGCCGTGGACGCCGTGCCCGTCTGGGTCATGTCCGTCGACCGGGCCATCGAGCAGTTCGCCGGCGGCGCCCGGTTCGACGTCGTCATCGTCGACGAGGCATCCCAGGCCGACCTGTTCGCGCTGCCGATCCTCAGCCTCGCCGAACGGGCCGTCGTCGTCGGCGACGACCAGCAGATCGGCCCGCAGCTCTCCTTCGTCGGCAGCGTCACCGGCCTGATCAACTCGCACCTGGCCGACGTGCCGTCGGCCGAACACTTCGACCCGGAGAGCAGCCTCTACGACCACGCCGTACGTCGATCCCCGGAGCGGATCCTGCTGACCGAGCACTTCCGCTCCGTGCCGGCCATCATCGGCTTCTCCAGCGACACCTACTACGGCGGCGAGATCGAACCGCTGCGCACCGACCGGCCCGCCGGCATCGGCGACCCGGTCGTCGCCGTGCACGTGCCCGACGGCATCCGCCAGGACCTGCCCGCGTACGGCAACGTCAACGTCGCCGAGGCCGAAGCCCTCGTCGCACGGGTCGCCGCGATCGTCGCCGACCCCGCCTACGCGGGACGCAGCATCGGCGTGGTCAGCCTGCTCAGCACCAGCGGGCAGGCACTCTACCTGCTCGCCCGGCTCCGCGAGGAGATCGGCGAGGAGGAGATGGAACGCCGCCGGCTGCGCGTCGGCGACTCGTACACCTTCCAGGGCGACGAACGGGACGTCGTGCTCGTCTCCACGGTCGTCTCCCCGCACAACGGGGTCGTCTCCGCCTTCACCAAGCGCGACCACCACCGCCGGGTCAACGTCGCCGCCTCCCGGGCCCGCGACCAGCTGTGGGTGTTCCACTCCGTGCAGCCCGCCGACCTCCGCGACGACGACGCCCGGGGGCTGCTGCTCAGCTACTGCCAGAACGTCAACACCGCCGAGGAGGCGTACGACGACCTGGAGAAGCGCTGCGACAGCGACTTCGAACGCGAGGTGCTGCGCCGGATCCTGCGCCGGGGGTTCCGGCCGCTGCCGCAGTTCCGCATCGGCTCGTACCGGATCGACTTCGTGCTCCCCGCCCCGGACGGCCGGCGGCTCGCCATCGAATGCGACGGCGACGCCTACCACGGGCCGGACCAGTGGGAGAGCGACATGCGCCGGCAGGCGGTGCTGGAACGGGTCGGCAACTGCGTCTTCGTGCGGATCCGGGGCAGCGTGTTCAGCCGGGACCCGGAGGCGGCGCTGGAACCGTTGTGGCAGCGCATCGAGGAGCTGGGCATCGGCGTTGACCAAATGGCGGAGCGAGCCGTCGGGGAGGAGGGACAGCGCGGTGACTGATCGGGTCGACTGGAACGAGTTGCGCGACCGTCGCATGGCCGAGCCGGGGGCGACCGAGGCATACGAGGCGACCCGGATCGCCTTCGAGCTGGAACAGGACGAAGGTCCCGAGAGCTGGTGACCGAGCCCTCTGCCGATGCCGCGCTTCCCGGAGCACGCTGAGGGAAGACCGACGGCTGGTCATGCGGCGATGGCGCGGGCCGCCGCGTACAGGTCGGCCGGCAGCGGGTGCGCCAACTCCCAGACGATGCGCATCGGCCGGTCCCCGGTGTGCCGCCGGTACGCCATCGGCCCCGCGTACAGGTAGGCCGGCGCGCCCAGGTCCCGGTCCGGCACCCGGGTCTCCCGCACGAACAGGTGCACGCTCGACCCCAGCCGCTCGTGGTTGACATACCGCTGCCCGGTCGGCGACGCCGCCGACGTGGTGCTCTGCGACTCCCATTGGAACAGCCGCTCGGTGACGGCCCGGTCGGCGTACATGGTGGTGGGGGAGTAGTGCTGCTCCGACTTGACCAGGGTGACGAAGAACAGGTCCGCCTGCTCGGACTCCAGCCACTTCACGCCCTCCCGCAGCGACCCGGGGTTGGGCATGCCGAACGCCGCGCACGCCTCGTTGCGGCTGTAGCGGGCGTGCACCCGCAGCGCGCCGACGGGGGCGGTGACCCGGTGGATACGGTCCCGCAGCACCTCGGCGAGCTGCCGCAGCTCGGCGCAGCGCGCGGGCGTCTCCCAGAGTCGGGCGAGCCGTTCGTCCCGTTCTTCCCGCGACGTCAGCGTGGCGTTCGGCCCCCACAGGTCGAAGTGCAGCATGTCCCACAGTCGCCCCGGCTCCGGCTGCTCACCGGCGGCGACCCGGGCCAGCAGGTCGAGGCGGTCGACGTCGTCTAGGTGCAGCATCCGCCCGATGGCCCGCCCCAACTCCCGGTCGTCCGGGCCGGGTGCCGAGGCGTCCAGGCCGGCGAGCCGCCGCAGCCCGGCCCACCCGCCGACCGACGCCGACCGGTACACGTCCTCGACCTCGAGGCCGGCCTCCCGCAGGAACTCGGCGAGGCCGACGTCCCCGAGCTGCCGCAGCTCGGCCACCAGGCCCTTCTTCGAGGTGGGCAGGGCGCTCTTGAGGTTGCCGAGCACGATCTCCTTCGCGACCCGGTCGAGCTGGACGTGGCAGCCGCTGGGCAGGGAGGGGAAGTCCTGCTCGACCGCGTCCCTGATCGCCCGCCGGGTGACCCCGGTCAGGGCCCGCCAGCGCAGGTCGAAGCGGAAGTTGGCGTGCTGCCCGCCGATGAAGTCGAGCACGGTCAGGCACGGCTTGTCGTCGTCGAGGCGCAGGCCCCGGCCGAGCTGCTGGAGGAAGATCGTGGCGCTCTCGGTGGGGCGCAGCATCAGGATCGTGTCGACCATCGGCAGGTCTACGCCCTCGTTGAACAGGTCGACGGTGAACAGCACGCGCAGCTTCCCGGCCTTGAACTCCCGCAGCAGGCCGTGCTGCGCCGGCCGGTCCGCCCGGGACGTCACCGCCGCCGACGGTACGCCGTGCCGGGTGAACCAGTCCGCCATGAACTCGGCGTGCCCGATGCTCACGCAGAACCCGAGCGCCCGCATCCGGTCCACGTCCACCGTGCCCCGCACGCTCTTGAGGATGAGCCGTGCCCGCGCGTCGTCGCCGGTGTAGATCGCGCCCAGCTCGCCCTGGTCGTATCCCTGGCCGCGCTTCCACCGCAGGTGCGACAGGTCCACGTCGTCGTGCACCCCGAAATACTGGAAGGGGGCCAGCAGTTGCCGCTCCAGCGCCTCCCACAGGTGCAGCTCCACGGCCGCGCGTCCGTCGAACCACCGCCGCACATCGCCGCCGTCGGTCCGGTCGGGGGTCGCCGTCAGCCCCAGCAGTACGCGCGGCGTAAGCCGCTCCAACAGCCGGGCGTACGTCGGTGCCTCCGCGTGGTGGAACTCGTCGACGATCACCATGTCGTACGCCGTGGGGTCGAGCTCCCGGCGGTGCAGCGACTGGATGGAGGCGAAGACGTGCGTCCAGTCCTTCGGCACCTGGCCGCCCACCAGCGTCTCGCCGAAGCTGCCGTCGCCCATCACCTGCCGGAACGTCGACAGGCTCTGCCGCAGGATCTGCTCCTGGTGGGCCACGAACAGCAGCGAGTCGACGGTGCCGCTTCTGTGCAGGCGTCGGTAGTCCAGGGCGGCGACGATGGTCTTGCCGGTGCCGGTCGCCATCACCACCAGGTTCCGGTGCCGGCCGTGGACCTGCCGCTCCGCGTCCAGGTCGGCCAGGATCTCCGCCTGGTACGGGTACGGCCGCACGTCCAGGTTCGCGATCGGCGTCGGCGCGTCGGCGGGGCGCTCCCCGCTGAGCGCCTGCCGCAGCCGCTCGCTGTCCCGGCCCGGCTCGTATGCCTCGAACGCCGGGTCGTTCCAGTAGTCCTCGAACGTGGCGGTGAACGTGTCGATGACGTGCGGCTGCTCCACGTTGGAGATCCGCACGTTCCACTCCACCCCGTCGACCAGCGCCGTCCGCGACAGGTTGCTCGATCCGACGTACGCCGTGGTCATGTCGTTGTTGCGACGGAACAGCCACGCCTTGGCGTGCAGGCGGGTCGTCCTGGTCTCGTAGGAGACCTTGATGTCGGCGCCCAACTCGGCGAGCCGGTCCAGTGCCCGCTGGTCGGTCGCGCCAAGGTACGTCGTGGTGATGACCCGCAGCGCGCCGCCCCGGGCGGTCAGCTCGCGGATGGCGGGCTCGACGATGCGCAGCCCGTGCCACTTGATGAACGCGCAGAGCAGGTCGACCCGCTCCGCCGACGCCATCTCGTGGGTGACCTCGTGACCGATGCGCGGCTGGTGGCGGCCGTTGACCAGCAGCGCGCCGGTGGAGAGCGGGGTGGTGGGGCGGGCCGGGAAGGTCGGCTGCGCGGGTGGGGTGGGCGGGGCGGCGATGGCGTGCAGGAGGTTGCGGGCGTCGGCGACCTGGTCGTGGTGGTCGGTGGCGGCGGGGCTGAGCGCGGCGATGGCCTCGGCGATGTGATTGGTCAGGTCGACCTGGCGGTGGAGCTTGTCGTCGCCGCTGGGGACGGACTGGAGTGCACGGCTGATGAGGGCGGCCAGGTGCCGGGTCAGGGGGTGGTGGGCGTCGGCGGGGTCCAAAGGGTGATGCTGGACGTGGGCCGGGTCGAGGTGATGGAGATGGGCGGCGAGCTGGCCCGTGATCAGATGCTCGTAGATGCCCACCCCAGGCTCGTCCATGAGGTCGGAGGATAGCGCGTCCTCGCTCGATACGCGGTCATGCCGGAGAGAAGGCGGCGAGTTCAGTCAGTCGTAGCACTTGATCTTGGTGGTTCGGTGGGACAGGATGCCCGCCGTGCGCAACATGCTGACGTTGGCTGATCGTGAAG
>NZ_JBHUVA010000033.1:0-523 GCF_042670805.1 Micromonospora sp. NPDC057141
GGTTACATTCCGAACCCGGAAGCTAAGCCCTTCAGCGCCGATGGTACTGCACTCGGGAGGGTGTGGGAGAGTAGGACACCGCCGGACATTCTTTCCAGTCGAGGGCCGCCCCAATGTGGGTCGGCCCTCGACTGCGTAGCGTCGAGTGCGGCGCAATCAGGAAGGATGTACCTGTGAGTTCAGGACCGCAGGACGGCGATCGTCCTCGACGTTACGAAGACCGTTCCGACCGACGCGGTGGCGCGCCCCGACGGGATGACCGCCCGGCGTACCGGGATCGGGACGACCGCTCGCGCGACCAGCGCGGTGGTTCCGGTGACCGCCGTGAGGGCGGCTTCCGCCCCCGCGACGACTCGCGCTCCGCCAGTGGCAGCCGGGACGGTGGACACCAAGGCCCGCCGCGCGGCGAGGGCAGGGACTTCCGCAGCGGCGACCGCCGCGAGGGTGGTTTCCGTTCGGGTCCGCCGCGTGAGGGTGGTTTCCGTGGTGGGGACCGTCGTGAGGGTGGTTTCGGCGGGGATCG